>PLTF01000065.1 GCA_003164335.1 Fibrobacterota bacterium | reverse complement strand
TCAACTAAAAACGGGACATTTCCAATAAGAACCGCATTATGTCCCAATCCATCTGCACCATTTGGATTATTCAATACCCATATATCCTTTCCATTCGGATCAAACCCGATGATAGGATTAACTTCGTTACCTGTATAAAGATATGGCGAGTAAAATTGCATTTTAGGATCGCACGCCACCCACATTCCCGCCATAGCATCATAATACCGTTTCCCAAAATAACTCAGCTGCACTCCCGTCACCGTATTCGTCCCCGCATCCGCCAGATCCGTCCCCACCCCATCCTTATCCAGTTCTTTCCCCGTGAAATTCTCCCTTGTATTCTCTCCTGCCATCGAAATAAATGGAATCTGCGTCCCATAGGGCAGGTATCCGGTCGCCTCGACGAGCTGATTCAGCCCCGGAGTCCATACCGCCCTTGTCGATCCCAGGTGGTCCTTCAGGTAATATCTGAATAGATTCGGAGACCCGATCTCCTCCCGTCCCTCCCCGCCGCAAAGCGCATAGTCGAGGGCATAGGCGGCAATGCCGGAGTTCGTGGTGAAAATATAGTTGTTATCGACATAGGCAACGCCTGAGCTGAAGAGATGTTTCATAGAACGTCTTGTCCAATTTATTTAAACGATATGATGATTGATAAGATTTTCTGGTGAGAAGATCATTTTTTCCTTTTATAGTTGAATAGTATAATCCCCACAAATAACCCTACAACTACAGTTGGAACTATAATCCCTAATGGCTTGTTAGTAATTTCTGCCACAAAATCCTCTAAGTTTTTAGGATAGTCTACGGAATAGCCATTAAATCCAGTAAAAAAATCCGATAAACCTAAAATTAGCGACACAATACAACCTATGCCAAAGCAAGCAATAAATTTTCTGAGTTCTCTCATTTTTATACGTCAATATCTAAATTCACGTGATTAAAACCCAAGATAATTTTTGACCTGTGACCACGCAGCTTTCGTGTTTGATACAAATTGACCTACTTAACCCATCCCTGGTACCCCACCAAGTGCACCTACACCTTGGACAGCAGCTACAACTGCAGCAGGGTTTTGCAAATATGTTTGCACAACATTTGTGCCAACGGCTGTTGCAGTAGTAGCAACGGCATCAGCTACCGCAGGCGTCGCAGCTGCAATTACGGGAGCCGCTGTTACTGCTGTTGCTATTACTAGTGGAGCCGCGCAAATTGCTGTGCCAGTGACAAATGCTTTATTAGCTGCTTGGGTAAAAGCAATATCCGCCTCCGTTGGTCCTGTTTGATTTGAAGTCGGATAATCATAATCTTCGCCACCCAATTCATCATTGGGGTTTCCACGACCATCGGGATCTTTATTCTTTATTGGATTATTCCCACAATAATTGAATGGGCTGTGATATTGACTCAATGGATCGCACGCTACCCACATTCCAGTCATCGCATCAAAATACCTCGCCCCAAAATAACTCAACTGCACCCCCGTCACCGTATTCGTCCCCGCATCCGCCACATCCGTCCCCACCCCATCCTTATCCAATTCTTTCCCGGTAAACTTCTCCCTCGCCGCCTCATTCGCCGTCGGCGTGATTATCGCCACCTGAGTCCCATAGGGCAGGTATCCGGTCGCCTCGACAAGCTGCCCCGAACCCACATCCGGAGCCCACACCGCCCTTGTCGATCCGAGGTGGTCCTTCAGGTAATATCTGAATAGATTCGGAGACCCGAACTCTTCCCGTCCCTCCCCGCCGAAAAGCGCGTAGTCGAGCGCATAGGCGGCAATGCCGGAGTTCGTGGTGAAAATATAGTTGTTATCGACATAGGCAACGCCCGAGCAGAACAGGCACAGCGAGCGCATGGCAGGCTGCTTCGCGGTCCCCGAAGCTCTGCTTCGGGGAGCTTCAATATTCTGTGCAGGGGCGACCCTGCATGGTTGCCCTGATTTGATGGATCCGTAGGGGCACGGCGTGCCGTGCCCTCGTGGGTCATGCAAATTCAAAAGCACCTGGATCGGAGATCCAGGCCACACGATCAAGGGCAAAGAGAGGGCGACCGCGGTTCGCTCCTACGGAATAACTATGCCATCTTATTGGAGATTCAGCCTACGCCCCAGCATCACCGCAACGCTCGCATTAGGTGGGAAACACATAAAGGACAGCAGCTTTTTGACGAATCGACCGTTGACCCCCTTACTAAGGGGGCGCCGAAGGCGGGGGATTCTCATGGTAATCACGATAATCACGCCTCTGATTACACCTCTATCTTCATTATTTTCAATCTATTAGATAATTAATAGCAATTAATAGTAAAAATATATTGCATTTGATCTTTAAATTGTGTATATTATCGTATAATAGCAGGCATACTGTGGTGAGCTTACGGGGCCCGTCGTGAGTTTGTGCAGGCCGATGTGCGGCCTAAAGTTAGTNNCAACAGGGGCAGAGGCAGCGCTGCCATTGCCCCGGCAACCGCCTGTTCTTTGACATCGTTGGGTCGTAAGTACATTTGACCTCCTTCCGGCCGAAGTGGCCGGAAGGCCTTATTATCTTTTGACCTTTTGTCGCGAAGCGTTTTTCCCCTCCCTGATAGGGGAGGGGTGGCCGCTTTGGGCCGGGGAGAGGTCAGGGGTGAGGCGAACGAGCCTTGCGATAGCTATGTTCAGAAGTACCAATATTTTCAAGGATTTTCCCATGGTTCTCTCATCTTTTATCTTTTGCCAATCTGAAAACATTCACCCAAGTGAAGTCATCTTGTCCTCTCCAAGCCATTGTAATTCCTTGAGTTATAATTTAAAATCCCTTGGCATTTATTCTCGAATAGCCTTCTTCTGTCAAGTATCAATCACCATGAATTCTTTACTGTATGAATTTTTGCACTCCAAATTTACAGAAACGTCCGAAATTTCGTTCTATCTCCCTGGTTTTAAAGCCTTTGGAATTTTTGCGCTACCGGTGTTTTCCGGAGGGCAAAAACTCCCTGAAAATCGGGATTTGTAAAAAATAAATGTAAAGTAATTTGATGGTTTGCAGGTGGAAAAATTGCAGAAAGAAGGCAGACGAAAAGCAGAATGAAGGCACAAAAGCAAAAAACAAAGAAATGACAGGAAAAAAGGGATAAATATTCCGTGTAGGGGCAACCCTGCGTGGTTGCCCCTGGGTTGATGGATCCGTAGGGGCGGGGTCATCTCGCCCTGGTGTTACCAAAGGGAAGTTCAAAAGCTCCTGGATCGGAGATCCAGGCCACACAACCTTTTTTTTATAGGCGATAAAGGTGTTTTCTACCTTATGGGATCGTTGCGGGAGAATTGCCGGAAGGAAGAATCTTTGAGTATATTGTTTGGTGCGCCGGAGCGCGGCTGTACGGCGCTGTGAACCACCACGCCGGACACAATCGAGCATATCGATATAAGCGACAGCGCATCGGTGTCATGCTCAGGAGTTTATACGTAATGCCACCTAAAACCGTTCATGATGAGCGAGCCGGTGCTGAACCCGTCGAAGCAAAACATGATCATCCGTATTGCCGGTACTCGCCCTTCGACAGGCTCAGGGCGAACGGGGTTTGTTGTAAATTACTGATAAACTGATTAGTATAGCAAGGCACCAACAACATCCTTATCCAGGAGCGAACCCATGCCCGAGGCCGACGAATCAAAAAAAGAGAAAAATTTCTTCACCGAAATACCCCAGAAAAGCGAACTGTTTTTTTTGAAAGGTTCGAATAATTACGACTGGGGGATGAAGAACCGTCTCTCCCGGATTTTCAACCCCGTATCCGGCAAGACCGTTATGCTTGCCTTCGATCATGGGTATTTCCAGGGGCCGACCACCGGTCTCGAACGGATCGATCTCTCGATCCTTCCGCTGGCC
This sequence comes from Fibrobacterota bacterium, assembly GCA_003164335.1. GTDB lineage: Bacteria > Fibrobacterota > Chitinivibrionia > Chitinivibrionales > Chitinispirillaceae > BOG-1184. The sequence goes on along the minus strand of PLTF01000065.1, from coordinate 4,947 downwards.
CCGTATGCCGATGCGCTCATGCTGACCCGCGGGATCCTTCGCAGTATCATCCCGCCCTCCACGCAGAAGGCGATTGTCATGCGTGCGAGCGGGGGTCCGAGTATCCTGAAGGAGCTCTCCAACGAGCATGTTGCGGTCGACATGGAAGATGCGATCCGGATGAATGTTTCCGCGGTCGCGGTGCAGGTGTTTGTCGGCGGGGAACACGAGACGCAATCCGTGAACAATATGACGCGGCTCGTCGATGCCGGCATGCGGGTGGGCATTCCCGTCCTGGGCGTCACCGCGGTCGGTACCACCATGGCGCGCGATGCCCGGTATATGAGGCTGGCGACCCGCATGTGTGCGGAGCTCGGAGCGGCCTTTGTCAAGACTTATTATGTTCCCGGATTCGAAACCGTTGCCGCCTCCTGCCCGGTTCCGGTCGTGATCGCAGGCGGAAAGAAACTGCCCGAGCTGGAGGCGCTCACCATGGCGCACCATGCAATTCAGGACGGCGCGTCCGGGGTGGATATGGGAAGGAACATCTTTCAGTCCGACGATCCGGTATCCATGCTGGAAGCGGTGCGCAAGGTCGTGCATGCAGGAATTAAGCCTGCGGAGGCATTCGAGCTGTATCAAAGCCTGAAAAACGGCAAGAAATAGGCAGGGGGGAGATAGCGATGCTTGACTGGTTTCTCAGTGGAAAAATTCCGGTGCGGACCGCCTGGATAGTGTTTGTCGTTGTCATCGTGGTTACCGCGGCGGCAAAACTCTCCCACTTCGGCGGCATCGGCGGGGACGGCCTGATTTACTATGCGCCGCTACGCTCATTCTTCATCGACCACGACCTGGACTTTACCAACGAGTTCACCGTTCTCAACCCCAGCCCCGCCAACTGCCTGCCCGATACGCATTTTAAAACGAAAACCGGGCTGGTCCCCTACAAGTATGCGATCGGCTGCTCCGTATTATGGATTCCCTTCTTCCTTCTCGGCCATTGGATCGCGCTGCTGCTCCACGCCGGCGGCCTCCGGATCCTTGCAACCGGCTATTCGAGACCCGAGCAGATGGCAGTAGGCCTCGGTTCGGTGTTCTACGGGCTGGTCGGCTTTTTTCTCATATATAAAATCCTCTGCCGCTGGTTTACCCGCGAGCTCAGCACGACGACGGTGCTGCTCCTGGCCTTTACAACCAACGCCTGGTATTATTTCGTCATCGAGCCCAGTCTCAGCCACCTCTGCTCGATGTTCGCCATCTCGCTATTTGCGTATTTCGTCATCATGCGTCATCACCGCATTAAACCGCTCGATGCTTTTCTCATCGGCGTCTCCGCCGGCCTCATGACCATGGTTCGCAACCAGAATCTTCCCTTTGCCGTTCTCCTGCTCTACGAATTTATCGATGCCAAGGGACGCCGAAGCCTGAAGAATTACGCCGGCCTGCTCCCTTTTGCCCTTGCGGGATTCGTTATCATCATGCTGCCGCAGATTGCCTTCTGGAAGGTGGTCTTCGGATCGTACATCGCCTATAGTTACGGAACCGAATCGTTCGATTTCCTCCACCCGCACCTGTTGCAGACCCTGTTCAGCCCAAACCACGGGCTGATCGCCTGGACGCCGATGATTGCCGTATGCCTTGCAGGATTGCCGCTCTTCATAATAAAAAAGGATGCCAGGATCGGCCTGCCGGCCGCTCTCGTTTTCCTGTTCCAATGGATAATCTGCTCCTCCTGGTGGTGCTGGTGGTTCATGATATCGTTCGGCGAGCGGCCGTTTCTCGATATCAGCATTGTATTCGCGCTCGGCCTTGCGGCGTTCCTGGAAAAAATTGCCGACCGGCCGCGGCTGCTGCGAACGTTTTCGTATGTCAGTATCGTCCTTATCGCCTGGAACCTGTGCTTTTCCGTCATGTATACCCTTTTCCGCCACAATCATTGCCAATTCCTTCACAGGATTATTGCATCGTGAACACTTCCGCCCCAGACGATTCTTTAATCGGAACTATCAAAAAATCCGCTCCTGTTTTGAGCGTTGGGCTGCTGAGCGCCGACCTCATGCAGCTCGGCGACGCCGTGGCCACGCTCGAAAACTGCGGCGCGCAGATGCTTCATTTCGATGTGGCCGACGGATGCTTCTGTCCGCTCTTCACCGCCGGAGCCTTCTTTGTAAAGGGAACCAGGACCAGGCTTTTCAAGGACGTGCATCTCATGGTACAGGATCCGCTGCCCGTCATTCCGGAGTTCGCCGCAGCCGGCGCCGATGCCATAACCGTGCAGGTTGAATCCGGCGGGAATATCCACCGCGCATTGCAGCTCATCGGTGAACAGAAAAATGTCCGGGATCCGGATCGCGGCATCCTTCGCGGCATTGCCCTTCTCCCCGGGACGCCCCTTTCCATGGCGGAACCGCTGCTTCCCGAAGCGGACCTGGTCTTTCTCATTGCGGTAAACCCCGGATTCCCGAAACAGCATTTTATCGAGGCAACGGCCGACCGCTTCCGGACGCTGCGCGCCATGGCCGGCACTGGACCTTATGCGCCGCTCCTGGCAATCGACGGAGGCATCACCTCCGGCACCATAGAAGCGGCGGCTTCCCTTAATCCGGCACTGCTGGTCAGCGGCAGCGCGGTTTTTGAAAACGGCCGGATCGCCGAAAACTTCGAACGGCTGACGGATCTGGCAGGGAGGAACCGATGAAGAACCGATGGTCGGACACCGATGCGGCCGTATTCGTTGCGTCGCAGGGCGCGGATGTTTCGCCTGAGTTTGCGCTGGTCCTCTATGCAACCCGGCTTCTCGGCAGCGAGCCGGACCTCGCCATGCACGGCGGCGGCAACACCTCGCTCAAGGGCACGGCGCCCAACTTTCTGGGAGATATCCGTCCCGCACTCTTTGTCAAGGCGTCCGGGTGTTCCCTGACGGGCGCGACGGCGGAGGACTTTACCGTTCTTGACTACGACACACTCGTACGGCTCACCAGGTTGCGACAGTGGGACGATGCGGGAATGGCCGACGCCTTCCGTTTTTCGGAACTTCGGCCCGGTTCAAAACTGCCGTCCATCGAAACGCCCCTCCATGCGCTCCTGCCGTATGCCGTTATCATGCATACGCATCCCGCAGCCATCCTTGCACTCACCAACCGTAACGACGCGCGTGCCTGCATCAGTGAAGCACTGGGCACGCAGGTCGCCGTCATGCCGTATGTCGCGGCAGGGTTTGCCTGCGGGTTGGAGGCGCTCGAAACCGTGCGCAGGGAGGCTCGCTGCGGCGGCCTGGTCATAGGGCATCATGGCCTGGTTACCTGGGGAGAGACCGCAAAGGAGGCCTATGCGGCAACAATTCGCTTCGTGTCTCTTGCCGAAACCTGCCTCGCCGGAAAAAAAATCCGGAAGCTTTCCTCGCCGCAGCATGGTGTTACGGCAGCGGAGGCGCCGGTAAGCTATGCCGCGATAGCCCCGATAGTGCGGGGAGCGCTCTCGCCGGCATCGGGAAATCCGGATGTGCCCTTCAGAAAGATCGTGCTGAAACTGCTCCAGGATAGCGCACTGAGCGAGCTTATAAGATCGCGCGAAGGACGCAAAATTGCGGTCACCATGCCGCTCACCCCCGACTACCTCATCAGGGTCAGGCGCTTCCCGCTCTTTATCGAAGATCCCCGGCTTGACGATGCCGATGCTCTCCGGGCGCAGATCGTCGCCTCGCTTGACAGGTACTACGATGAGTATCGCTCCTTTATCGGCAGGGCAAACCCCGCGGCAGGGCCGGTCGATGATTCGATGATCTATCCCAAAGTCATTCTCATTCCCGGAATCGGGTGCATCTGCATCGGCGAAAACGAGACGGATGCGGCCATGGTTGCGGATATCACGGCACAGGCGCTTGCGGTCAAGCTGACGATCTACGAAACCGGCGGGGAGTATGCAGCGCTTTCGGAGGAGCACGGGTTCGACATGGAGTTCCGGGCATACCAGCGCGCAAAGATGAAACCGGGCGCCGGCAGCGGTGTTTCCGGGTCGATCGTCCTGGTGACCGGGGCGGCAGGCGCCATCGGCATGGGCATCTGCGCTTCGCTTCTCGAAGCGGGATGCCAGGTGGCCTGCGCCGATCTCCCCGGCGAGGCGCTTGACGCTGCGGTGCAGGAGTTTACTGACCGGTTCGGGAGCGATCGCGTTATCGGCATCGGCATAGATGTTACGGCCCAGGATTCGGTCGCACAGGGGTTCGGGCATATCGTCGACCGGTTCGGCGGGCTCGACGGCGTTATCGTGAATGCGGGTATCGCGCATGTTTCCCCGCTTATCGACATGGACCTCGATGCCTTCAGAAACCTTGAACGGGTAAACGTTGAGGGAACGCTGCTTACCATTCGTGAAGCGGCGAAGCTTTTCAGGCTGCAGGGCATCGGCGGGGATATCGTGCTGATTTCGACGAAAAACGTTTTTGCGCCGGGCGCCTCATTCGGTGCGTACAGCGCCACCAAGGCAGCTTCTCACCAGCTTGCCCGGATCGCCGCCCTCGAACTTGCCCCGATCGGCGTGCGGGTAAACATGGTGGCGCCGGATGCCGTTTTTTCGCATCAGGGACGTAAGTCGGGCCTGTGGGCCACGGTCGGACCCGGTCGCATGCGCGCCCGCGGCCTTGACGAGGCAGGTCTCGAAGAGTACTACCGGTCGCGAAATCTCCTCAAGGCCAAAGTCACGGCAGACCATGTCGCCGCAGCGGTGCTTTTTTTCCTTGCCCGAAAAACGCCGACGACCGGGGCGACGATACCGGTTGATGGGGGATTGCCGGATGCGACGCCGCGGTAAAGGTACGTAAGGCATTTGAGGAAATTAGGTGATGGCATAATAGTATGCTAATAAAGAGCTTAATGCATTTGATGGGGGAACCGCTCAGGCGGTTACCCATTTTGCCCAAAAGGCAAAATGGACGGGCTATTGAGAGATTTAATTGTACCAGCCCCTGGC
>PLTF01000151.1 GCA_003164335.1 Fibrobacterota bacterium | reverse complement strand
TCCTCCTCGGCATGTTCTGGAAGCGTGCGACCGGCAATGCGGCATTCATCGGGCTCGTGACCGGGACATTCAGCGCGGCGATCCATCACGGTCTGACCCAGCCTGCGGGCGCCACCTCCTTCATCAAGGGCGGGTGGCTCGGGCACGTCGTCTACACCTATCCAAGCGAAATGGCGCAGAACTTCTGGACCGCCATCTTCGCCTGGAGTATCTGCTTCGTCGTCACGATCGCGCTCTCCTTTACGACCCGGCAAAAGAAGTCCGACGAGGAGCTCACCGGCCTTGTTTATTCCCTGACTCCACGAATCAAGGAAACAGGAGTGCCGTGGTATTCGCAGCCCGGTACGCTTGGCGTGATCGTCGTAGCGGCTGCCGTTGCTCTCAACATCATCTTCTGGTAGAAGGGGTCATTACCATGCAAACGGATATCCGGTTTCCCATAGGATTGCTCTTTACCATAGTCGGCGTGCTCATCACGGTTTACGGCGTCTTCACGAGAGGGGCGGAAATGTACCAGCGGTCGCTCGGCATCAATATCAACATCTGGGCCGGGATCTGCCTCACCGTCTTCGGGGCTGCGATGCTGGTCTTTGCGATCAGGGCGCAGAGCCGGGAGCGGCGGGCGGTTACGGGGAAGTAAGTATAGGGGACCTCTAAAAATTGCTTTATTCGTCCTTCGACAAGCTCAGGACGAACGGTAATCCCTTAAAATTGAAAAAAAAGCCCGTTCGTGGTGAGCCTGTCGAACCATGAACGGTTTTTTTAGAGGTCCCCTATAGAAATTTTGAGGGGAGAGGATTGGTAAAGCCTCGGCGCGTGCTATCTTCGCCTGATGGCGCTTCACTTTTAGAGGCGCCATGGTATAATGTATCAGGCTATGCCGGGAGGCGGATATGAAGAACGGGCAGGGGCTGGGCAGGATTCTTATCATGGACGACGAACGGATCGTCCGCGAATCGGTAACCAGATTATTGCAGATCCTCGGCTACACCGTTGTAGCCACGAGAAACGGTGAAGAGGCGCTTGCGCAATTCAGGCAGGCCGATGAAGCGGGAACCCCCTTCGCCGCCGCAATTCTTGACCTTATAATAGACCGGGGACTGGGCGGCAGGGACACCGTCGTCGAAATGCGGAAGCAAAATCCAACGATGCCGATACTGGTGGTCAGCGGCTATTCCAACGATCCGGTCATGGCTGCACCGAAAGATTTTCAGTTCACCGATTGTATCCGCAAACCCTTCCGATCAGCGTTATTAATAGGAAAGCTGGAATATCATCTGCAGCAGGCCGGACAGATGGTGTGCGCGAGCTGATTCCTGCATAGTATTTTCCTGCTATAAATGGTTTTGGCCGTGGGTGCTGATTAAAAAGCTTTTGAGGGGGGAACCATTTTAAAAATGGTTCCCCCTGGCCTAAAGCCGCGAAAGGCACGCGTCTTTAGGCACACCCCTTCCTGCGGAGGTACTCGGCGATGCCTGCCTCGCTATGCTCAGCAGGCGCTCTCGCACCCCCGCAACGCTCACATTAGGTAGAAAAAAAATAAAAGATTTTGTGCTTCTTAAAAAATCACAATGCAGAAAAGTCTTTACTTTGGCTGACTTAATCCATAAAGGATTTGATGTGCCTGTTCTGCTTTCTCTGCCTTTCCTGTGTGTTTTCTACCTTTTGGGAGCGTTGCGGGGGTGCGCCACCTCCTGCCGAAGGCAGGAATAGGGGCGCACCTCCGCAGGAAGGGGTGNNGCCAAAGACCCCGCAAGCCCGGCTTTGCGGGCGCGGAGGCTTTGGCCAGGGGGAACCGCTTAGGCGGTTCCCCCACCAAAAACTTTTAGAACGGTTTCCCCACCAAAAGCAGTAAACTTTGAGAATATAAAATGGCTAATCCCTATCTCCGCGAAGTCTCGCTCGACGCTTCTCTCAATCCCCGGCTGCCCGAAATCGGGATCGCCGACCTCTGCCCGGATGGAATTCCGGTCAAAATTTATCACCCTGAGTTTGAGTCCGGCGGCGTCTACCCGCTTGAGCTCATCTGCCTGTGCAGCATTGCCGCAGCCTTCAGACCCCTGACCATCTTCGAAATCGGCACTTTCAACGGACGGACGGCGCTCAATCTCGCGGCCAATTCGCCGGCCGCGGCGCGCCTGTTGACCCTTGACCTGCCGGAGCAATTCTCCGGCGAAACCCTGCTCACGGTGCACGACCGTGACCCGAAGTATATTGCATTACGTAAAGTCGGCTCCAGGTATCGAAACAGCCGCTACCGGAAAAAAATCACCCAGCTCTTCGGCGATTCGGCGAGCTTCGATTATGCGCCGTATACCGGAACCATTGACCTCGTTCTGGTCGACGGCGCACACTCATATGACTATGTGCTGAACGATTCGCTAAAAACGCTGCCGCTTTTATCGCCCGACCGCGGCATAATGCTCTGGCACGACTACGGCACCTGGGACGAGGTAACGAAGGCGATCGACGACCTTTATGAGCATAATCCGGACTTTGCCGGGGTCCGTCACATCCGGGGAACGAGCCTGGTTATCCGGCCCCGGATGTGACGTTGCATTACAGAGCATGCTTCAGCGGGAAAAATTTATTTTTTTAAGCCATCACCTCCTCGGAAGGAATCGTCAACCATGGATCTGGATAAAGTCATCCGCAAGATACCCGATTTCCCCAAGCCCGGAATACTTTTTTACGATGTCACGAGCATTTTTACGAATCCGCCCGCTTTCCGCTATGTTGTCAACCGCATGGCGGAGTTGTTCGCCCTGGAGAAAATCGACGGCGTGATTGCCATCGAGGCACGCGGATTTCTCCTTGGTTCATGCTTTGCCCTCGAAAGGGAACTCCCGCTTATCCTGGCACGGAAAAAAGGGAAACTGCCGGGAAAAACCGTTTCCGAAAGCTACTCTCTCGAGTATGGCGAAGCGACCCTCGAAATCCATACCGAGGACCTGCCGTCGCACAAGCGCTGGCTTATCGTCGACGACCTCATCGCCACAGGCGGAACGCTCGAAGCGGTGGCAAAGCTTGTCGAACGGCAGGGATCGACCGTAGCCGGCATTTTCGGCGTTATCGGGCTTCCGTTCTTAAACTACGCGGCGCGTATCGGTCGGTATAATCCAAAAACCCTGATCGATTATCAGGGGGAGTAAGGCCCGACCGGTTCCGGGATACAGCTATGCAGCTTTACACCATTAAGGATCTCCTCGCGCTTCCCGCCTCCGGCGGTGCCGTTCGAGTCAATGGCTGGGTAAAGACCCGGCGTGATGCAAAGGATCTCTCGTTTATCGAAGTAAGCGACGGGTCGTGCCGAGCCAACCTTCAGATCATCGCCATGCCGACGCTTCCCAATTACCGGGACGACGTTACGAACCTGACAACGGGCAGCAGTATCACGGTTGAGGGTCTCCTCAAGGATTCTCCGGGCCGGGAGCAGCGGTTCGAAATTCTTGCCGAACGGGTTACGGTTCATTCCTTCGCCCCCACCGATTACCCCCTGCAGAAGAAACGCCACAGCTTTGAGTATCTGCGGGAGATTGCCCACTTGCGTCCCCGGACCAATGCCATTGCGGCAATAGCCAGGCTCAGGAGTTCGCTCAGTTTTGCCATTCACCGATTTTTCAACGAACGGGGATTTTTCTGGGTTCATACGCCGGTCATTACCGCATCCGACTGTGAAGGTGCTGGAGCCATGTTCAGGGTATCGACTCTCGATCCGGAGACGCCTCCCCGGACCCCTGCCGGATCGGTCGATTTCTCAAAGGACTTCTTCGGCAAACGGGCGGGTCTATCGGTGAGCGGCCAGCTGGAGGCCGAAATTTACGCCCTTGCCCTGGGCAAAGTTTATACGTTCGGCCCCACGTTTCGTGCTGAGAACTCCAATACCCCGCGCCACCTTGCCGAGTTCTGGATGGTTGAGCCGGAAATGGCCTTCTGCTCGCTCGCCGATGACATGAACCTTGCCGAGGAATTTGTCACCTCCCTCCTGCGGGAGGTACTGGCAAAGAGTGCCGACGACCTGGCCCTTTTCGACGAAAGGGTGGAGAAGGGACTCATCGACCGGCTCGAACATATCGCCACAAGTACCTTTGAAAGAATATCGTACACCGATGCAATCGCGATCCTTGAAAAGAATAATCCGGCATTCGAATACCCGGTTCACTGGGGAAGCGATATCCAGTCCGAGCACGAGCGGTTCCTGACGGAAAAGATTTTTGAGCGCCCGGCCATTGTGACCGATTATCCCAGGGATATCAAGGCCTTCTATATGCGCCGGAACGATGACGGAAAAACCGTAGCGGCAATGGATGTCCTCGTGCCGCGGATCGGTGAACTCATCGGAGGCAGTCAGCGTGAGGAACGGCTCGATGTTCTTACCGGACGCATCCGGGAGCTTGGCCTGAATGAATCGGATTATTGGTGGTACCTCGATCTCCGGCGCTATGGAAGCACCCCGCATGCCGGATTCGGACTCGGGTTTGAGCGCCTCATGCTGCTTATTACCGGGATGCAGAATATCCGCGATGTCATACCCTTTCCCCGCTATCCGGGGAGTGCCGATTTTTAGCAGCTGTCCATAAGCCGCAAAATTGAAGCTTCCTCAAGCAAAGCTCCGGGACCGCAAAGCAGCCTGCCAGGCGTTCGCTGTGCCTGTTCATCCGATCCGGAACCATAATAAGGATAAAATAGATCCGGATAGCATTGCGTATTCGTGGTACAGGGTCAATAGCGGCGAAGTGCTATATTATAATAGTCAAGTTCGGACATTCCGTTAAAATACCGGAAACGGCGGGAGGGCGAGGATACGGCCGACGGTGATTAAAAAAGGTCACCGACCGCCTGTCGATTTCACGATTCCGCCGGGAAAAAAGACTAATTCAGTGAAAAGAATTGCCGGTCGAAACCTTTGAAAGGGGGGGGAACGTTTCATGAATAGGTTGGTAATCATTGGTGTAATCGCGATGGCATACGGCGTGGCCTGGGCCGGAACCCAGGAGGATGACCTGGTCAGCCTCGCTAAATCAGGGCTCGATGAGCAGGTCTTGATTTCCTATATAGATGCGGCAAAGGCGCCGTATCACCTTACTCCCGACCAGATTGTCCAGCTTAAGGATCTTGGTGCTTCGTCGAAGGTCATTTCCGAGGCTTTAAGGCATGGCATTGTGCAGGCAGGCACGGGATCGGCCCAGGAAAAGACCCCGGCATCAGGAGTCGAGCTGACCACCCCGCAGCCCAATGAGCCGACTATAAACTCTCCGGAGAACCCGGCGGTAACGCCTGCAGAATCAACGAGTATTGCGCCGGTCGCTCCTGCAGCCTCTACCCCTGAGGCGGTGACCCCGGTTGCCCCGCAAACGGAGGAGATAGCGCCCGCAGCGGAGGCATCAAATCCTTCTGAACCTTCGACCGTGGCTTCCGCTCCCGGAGCGCCTCCAATAGAAGCGATCGCGCCTGTACCCGGCGACCAGAATATCACCTTCTTCTATCAGGCTCTTTACCCCTACGGAACGTGGATAAACGTCGACAACCAGTGGTGCTGGAGGCCGAATGCAGCAACCATGGATCTCAGCTGGACCCCCTACTGCACGAACGGCTACTGGTCCTATTCCGACTGGGGCTGGTTCTGGGTTTCCAATTATTCATGGGGATGGGCGCCATTCCACTATGGACGCTGGTATCGCCATCCAGGTTACGGCTGGGTGTGGGTGCCGGGGACGGATTGGGGGCCGGCATGGGTAAGCTTTCGAAGCTGCGACGGTTATTTCGGATGGGCGCCGCTGCCTCCTGCTGCGGTTTTCGATGCACGTCGGGGGTTCTTTTTCAATGGACGGTTTGCCTTGGGCCCTGTTGATTTCGGCCTGACTCTGGGTGATTACCGGTTTGTTCCGGCCGGGAACTTTGCAGATTGCGATGTATGGCTGCACGTCCTGCCGGCAAGCCAGGCTCGTGTGTTTTTCGGTCGAACGACGGTGATGCGCGATAACTACCGGATCGGTCCCAATCGGATCGTCAACCGGGGACCGTCTCCGGAACTTGTTACCCGCTATTCCGGCCATGATATAGCGAGGTTCAGCATCATGCCGAACGAAGTTCGTCCGGGAGAGAGAATTAACGGCATCGTTCGCGCAAATGGTACCTTGTTCGTCTATAAGCCGATGATTTCAAGAGAGGCTCCCGCAACCCCGCTCGATATCGGAAAACGATATGATCGCCTGCAGGCAGGAGGCGTCGGCAGGAGTTACAATCAGGGAGGCCAGAATGGCGCCTACCAGCAGGGAGTAAGAGCACACCGGCAGGACGATGGTGATAATCGTGAAAGAGACCAACATTAAAAGAAGTACCGGGCCGTAATACTTATGAACCGGTCGATGGGCCGGGAAATCCTCCCAGTTCATGAGAGGTTGAAAGGGGGCATGTGGAACACCATCAGATGACATGTTCGTGCTTTTCAGTGTCAGGATCAAGCCCTTTTAAGAATTAAAAGGGAATGCTCTTAATGAACAATCATTAAAGGACGATCGCCGATAAAAAGACGATCGTACACAAAAAAAGTGGGGGAGCGTTCGGAAAGCTGCGAACGCTCCCCTTTTTTTTCCTCCTCATGCCTCCTCCGGGATCTCGACAAAACCGGGCCGGTATTTGAAGCCCATGGCCTTCGCCCGGATCTTGAACAGGTACAGCGAGTGCATGGCAGGCCGCTTCGCGGTCCCCGGAGCTCTGCTCCGGGAAGCTTCAAATGCTGTCGACGCCGCTGCCTTCGCGGGCATACAGTCGGTCCTCGCTGGCGCAACGCCGGCTGCTTTGCACAGATCCTTTTGGGGATCGCGCAATTTTCTTGACCTGTTGCCGGGCGCGTTTTAATTTCAATATATTCATTTTATTTGTCTTGTACTACGAAACAACTACAGATATCATGTAGTATCGGAGGTGATGCGCCCGGTAAATTCCTTTTGTTAAATTGCAGACGGTTTCCAATTTCATCAGTCCTTCAATAGCGAGGGGGTTGTATGATTATCCGAAGGAGCGTAGGATACGGAATGGCTGACATTAAAAAAAGGACGGCAGTACTATGCTTTATTGCAGTAATCTGTTTATCAAGATCCCTGTTTGCACAATTTTCCGGCTGGTCGTATTACCAATCGGTCACGCTGAGCGTTGCCGGGGTGACTGCCGCAGAAACGAATTATCCTCTTCTGGTCAGGCTTACTTCGAGCAATAGTTCCGTCTGGGCCAATTGCAACAGCGCCGGCACCGATATCCAATTCAGCGACCCCACCGGTGCAACGGCATATTCGTTCCAGCGGGCATACTGGAATTACGGCACCACTACCGCAGAATTCTGGGTTCTTGTGCCTGCGGTAAATAGCAGCGGCACCGCAACGACTTTGCGGATGTATTACGGCAATCCGGGAGCGACGGACGCTTCGAATGGCAGCGCCGTATTCCAGACGAGCAATAAATACCAGGCGGTCTGGCACATGATGTCGGCTGCAGGAACCAGCGATACCGATGCGACGGGTTCGGGCCATAACCTGGTTCCCTCGGCAACGGCGCCAACGACGGTCACCAACGCCTCGGTCGGTGTCGGCATAGCAAAGGCTTTCGATGGCACCTCAAATTATTACACGGCAAATAACTCGGGAGGAGCCGGCTCATCGCTCAACATGCCGACCGGCGGGCCATTTACCATGTCGTGCTGGTATAACCCGCTGGGTACGCTTCAAACCGGCAGGCAGGTAATGGGGAAAATCTGTACGAACGGCATAACAACCTGGACCGGCTCATACGGAATGGTTTTTAACGGCAGTACCGCCGGTGATCTGCGATTCAATGATATCGTGGGAAGTGCCAGCGAACGTTGTCACTACCAATTGGCCGCAAGTACCTGGTATCATCTGGTCTGGACCCGGATCGATACGGGCAGTACACTGACCAACACGAACGTGTACGTTAATGGAGCCCTTGCAGGAGCAACCGTCAGCAATGGCACGACAAATGCCCGGGTGGACAGCCTATCCTGGTGCATAGGGAGAGACTGCGCTCTCGGCACATCGACAGCGATTGAATACTGCCCCGGGCAGATCGCCGAAGTGCAGGTTTCAAATGTTGTCCGCGATCCCGGCTGGGCAACGATCAGCTATCAGACCCAGCTTTCGACCTCAACGGCTGTTTCCTTTGGAAGTCAGACCGCTAACGCCGTTGCCTGGCCGAATCCGCCTGCGCTTTCTGCCCCTGTCAACAATGCAGCGAATCAGCCCTCGACGGTAAATTTCTCCTGGGTTGCGGTTACCGGTGCAGCGACCTACGAACTGCAGGTTTCGGGTCCGGGAGACAACACCTTTGCTACTACCAGCTATGACAATGCCACCCTGACCGGAACGTCTCAGTCCGTCTCCGGACTTTCCTACACAACGACCTACTATTGGCGTGTCCAGGGTTTAAACAGCGGCAACAGCCCGACTTCCACCGGCTGGAGCACGGTCAACTCCTTTACTACCAGCGTCGCTCCGCCGGCTTCGGCCCCACTGCTTTCTTTGCCTGCATCGGGGGCCTCGAACCTGCAACCTGCAGGTTTGTCGCTGTCCTGGGGGACCGTTTCAGGGGCGACGAGTTATGGCATCAAGGTATCGACAAGCGCGAGCTTCAGCACTACCGTCTTCAGTTCGACAGGTACAGTGACCGGGGATTCCGTTGTTCCCGCTAACCTTGCCTATAGTACGACCTATTATTGGGAAGTGAATGCGGCGAATGCAGGAGGCACCACGGTCTGGTCGAGCGTGTGGAGCTTCAGTACGGTCATCCCGCCGCCGGGAGTGCCGGTTCTTGCTTCGCCGGGAAACGGCTTCTCGACCATCCCGCTGTCGCCGAATTTAAGCTGGAATTCGGTTGCGAACGCGGCGACGTATGAATTACAGGCAGCGGTAGCTTCGGGATTTTCAACGACCATAGTTGACCGGTCCGGTATTACCGGGACCTCCCTGGGCATCGGTCCGCTCTCCTACGGCACGATGTATTACTGGGAGGTCCGGGCCGTTAACGGCAATGGTGCCGGCGCCTGGTCGGCGGTGCGGTCATTTACATCAGCCGAAGATTACAACGATAACTGGACATACCATTTGCCGATTTCTTTCAATACATCAGGTAACGGCGGCGCTAACGTAAAGAACACCGTGACGAATTTCCCGGTTCTCGTTCGACTCACCACCTCGAATTTTTCGGGATTCAGCCAGGTACAGTCCGGGGGAAAGGATATTCGTTTCTCGGGCCCCGCACCGTATACGAAATCCTTCCCCAGCCAGATCGAGTACTGGTCCGGGACGGCGCCCAACGATACCGCGGCTATATGGGTGCTGGTGGATACCATATGGCCCGGCAGCACGACGCAGTCTATGTACCTCCACTACGGTAACGCAACGGCCCCGACCGACACAAGCGGTGCCCAGGTATTCGATACGGCGAACGGGTTTGCAGGCGTGTGGCATCTCGGTACCGGCGCCACGCAGGGCGATGCGACGGTCAATAATAACACCGGGACTGCGGATGGCCTGTTGATCGATACCATGGGCATTATCGGCCGGGCGAAGAAATTTACGGTAGCTAATAACGACTCCATCATGGTCGGCTCGCTCATGGGTTCTCCGTCGGTGCTTACGATGTCCTGCTGGGCCAAGGTGGACTCGGCGGACGCGGCGGGACCGGGTTCCGACCTCATGTCGATTGGCGATAACGTCCTCATGCGGGTGGAAAAATCCAACGGCCGCGATTCGGCAGACGGAATTTACCAGACCGGCTCCAGCGCCTGGACCACCATCTACCAGCCCAGTGCCGGAACCACGTTGTCGCATACGTGGGCATATTATACCTATATCTGTAACCCCCTTGCCGCGACGCCTGCGGAATTACTCTATGTTAACGGGGCGAAGGTCGCAAATGCTGCAGCATCCACTGCAATCTATTATTCCAACAACCATACGCTCTTCGGCAAAAACGGGAGCGGGTCGACAACGTTCAATTTAGGCGGCGTGCTGGACGAACCCCGCATCGATAAGGTGGCCCGCAGTTCAGACTGGATCAATCTCTGCTTCCAGAACCAGCAGGTAAACCAGACGCTGCTGGTTCAAACAACGCCTGCGGCTCCGACCCTCTCTTCACCGGCGAATAATGCCTCGTACCAGGCGCTCCCGCTGACCCTTTCATGGAGTACCGTTACGCAGGCGACCGGTTATAACGTACAGATTTCGGCTTCCACATCCTTCAGCAGCACGGTTTTCAGCCGGTCCGGCCTGACCTCGCCCGTTGCGGCTGCAGTCGGTCTATCCGGCGGGACTACCTACTACTGGCAGGCGAGCGCGTCGGAT
This sequence comes from Fibrobacterota bacterium, assembly GCA_003164335.1. GTDB lineage: Bacteria > Fibrobacterota > Chitinivibrionia > Chitinivibrionales > Chitinispirillaceae > BOG-1184. The sequence goes on along the minus strand of PLTF01000151.1, from coordinate 16,831 downwards.
GCGCTTGGCGCCGGTGCCTGGTCAGGGATATGGAGCTTTACTACCGGTATCGGTTCGCCGGCGCTATCCTCTCCCGCAAACGGCGCTACGGGCCAGCCGGTATCGCTGAGCCTCTCGTGGAACAGCGTTATCGGGGCAAATACCTATAGTTTCCAGGTGTCGACGAGCAGCTTGTTCGGGAGCACGATTTTCGGCCAGACCGGGCTGACTGCGCTGTACAGTACGGTCAGCGGCCTCGCGATGAATACGACCTATTACTGGGAGGCGAATGCGACGATTGCAAGCGCCACCGGTGCATGGTCCGGGATCTGGAACTTTACAACGGCAACGACGCAGGCGATTCCGTTAATGAGCTCCTGGAACATGGCATCGCTCAACGTGGTTCCCCAGAGCGCTGCAGCTTCGGCGGTATTCGGGACCGACCCGGGCGGTTTCTTGTTCGTGAAGGATAATGCCGGCAACGTATACTGCCCGACATTGGCCCAGAACGATATCGGGATGGTGCAGGTCGGGCAGGGATACCAGGTTTACACCAGCGTACCCGATACGATACGTCCGCAGGGGACGCCGGTGAATTATGCCGTCACACCGGTTTCATTGGCAGCGGGATGGAACCTGATCGGCTACCTGCCTTCGACAAACGACTCGATCGTCCATGCGCTCGCTGCAATCGACTCGCAGCTGGTCCTCGTCAAGAATGACTCCGGCTTTACGTACTGGCCGGCGCTTGCAGTCGATAATATCAAGACCATGCGCGTCGGGCAGGCATACAAGATTCTCATGAGCAACACGGCAACATTTTATTATCAGGCGCCGTTAGCCGGGATTGCCAAGCGGGTTGCCGGGAACACGGGAAAGCCGATGCTGCGCCTGCCTGCGCCGAAGCACTATGCAGTTCATGGAATAACCGGGAACAATGCGACGCTCCTGGCTAAGCAGGTTGTATTCGGCGATAAGCTTGCTCCGGACTCAAGCGAGATAGGTGCTTTCGATGCTTCCGGGACTCTCGTCGGGTCCGGGACCGTGGTGCATGGGATCGCAGCCTTGGCAATCTGGGGCAAGGATCTGCAGACGAAGTCGAAGGACGGCTGCCTCGCTTCTGAAGCGGTGACCTTCAAGCTGTGGAATGGGAAAAAGGAATATTCGCTCGATTATTCGACGCTCAACAAGACCACGTCGACCTATGCGGTCGATAAGGTACTGCTTGGGGAGTTGCGCGTTCCGGAGGGATATCTGATCTCGAAGTTCGATCTGACACGAGCGTATCCGAACCCGTTTAACGGTTCGGTGAAGATTGCGTTCGATGTGCCGACTATAGCGGGAATTTCCCAGCATGCAATTGAGATCAACGTGTACGACCTGAAGGGAAGCCTGGTGAAGCAGCTGGCGAGAGGAACCTACCAGGCAGGCCATTATGTTCTGGCATGGAACTGCAACGAAAACCGGGAAACTTCGGTCGGATCGAGCGTCTATGTCGTGCGCATGAAGGCGAACAACTTTGATAAGCGGCTAAAGCTGGTCAGAGTCCAGTAGAACTTCCTGCAAGCCTCTGAAGGATTTCAAGCCCTGCCCGGGAAACCGTGGCAGGGCTTTTTTTACGAATTTCAAGAGGTCCACAGCCTTGCCTGGGAAACGCGTGCAGGGCTTGGTTTTATAAGGTCAATCGTACCGGACGCTTTCCTTGAAGCGCTTATGGAACCAGCCGAACCAGTGGTCCGGATAATGCATAACCCATGCTGAGAGAATTGCATTGTGCCGGGATTGACACTCAGCAAGAACTGCCTCGTCGCTTCGACCTTCGACAGTCGGGGCCGGCGCCTCGGAGAGGACGATTTCATAGGTGCCGTCGCTGCACAGGAGCGCATAGGTAGGGAGCACTGCGCAGCCGGTTTTAAGAGCAAGGCCGGCAACGGTCCTGATCGTGCTGGTTTCCTTGCCCAGAAAAGTGACCAGGGTGCCTTGCGACCCGGCATGCTGGTCGATGAGGATTGCCACAATCCCGTTTTTTTTGAGCGCTTCGTAGATCTTCCTGAGTGCATTGTCTACATAAATGGTGTGGACCGAGGCGGCATCCCGCTTCCGCGCGAGCCATCGGTCAACGTAGCGGTTCCGCATCGGTTTGGCGACCACGCTGAGCGACGGAACCTTTGCGCCGAAGATATCGGCAAGAAGCTCCCAGTTGCCGAAATGGCCGAGCAGGATGATGACCCCTTTCCCTTTAGCAAGAGCCTCGTCGAGGACCTTCCCATTGACGACGGTATAACGCGGCAGGGGCGGAAAACCGCGCAGGAAGTCGACCGCATACCGGCCCATGGTCCGGTACAGGTTCCACGTGATGCGACGTTGTTCGCCGGCAGGCCAGAGGTTCACGAACTCCATGTTCTTCCTGACAACGTCCCGATAGACGCCCGCATAGTAGAGGCCGGAACCCAGGAGTGCTCCGCCCTTCAGGGCGAGGGAACGGGGGAGTGCCGACATCAGAACCTGGGCGGCCCGGAGCGTGCCGTATTCGGCAATATGGGAGAACCGTTTGAAGGAGAGTCTGGTCATAAAAAGCGTTTCAGTTTTCCGCCGGACACCGATTATCGATCAGGTAGTTCCGTGTTTCGGCAATGTTTTCGGGTTCGATTTAGCCTTTGACTTTTTTGGTTTCGGCGCAACAACCGGCGCCGGCGGAGGCGGCGTGAGGGTCAATACCGAATCCCACGAAGCGGCTGCTTTCCGGTAAACCACGCCTCGGACCGGTTGCGTATAAAAATCTCCCGCCCTGCCCAGGGAGGGATCCGGTCGCTCCCTGCCGGTGAACCAGCGCCCGGACCGCGGCATGCCTGCGGTTTCGCGAACGCAAATGACTGCCGGAGACGGAACCCCCGTTCTCGAACGGAACGTCGCCGAAAGCGTGCCCATCGAGCGGATCAGGACGCCGAAAAACGCCCGGGCACGCACCTGGTCGGTGATGTTGAGAAGAACCATCCCGTCGGCAAATGAACTGTCGATAGTCGTTGCAACGATCGGCAGGTCGTCGTAATGGAGATCCTTCGCCCGTACCGCGTGTTCGGGGACATTGACCGGCGTCATCAGGGCATGGACTCCGCACAAGCCACGGTTGCGAACCGATTTAACCGGGAGAAGCAGAATCGCAGAGCTCAAATGACCGGTATCGAAGCTGCGGGCGGAAAACGAAATCCAGCTTATGACCGGAGCGGAGCCCTCGACGGTGAGAACAGATGGGTTGTTGCCCGTATCAGCCGGCAGACTGCCGTTCATGGCCGGAAAGACCGCGCTCACCGGGCCCGCAAACCCGGCAGTTGTCCAGAATACAATTACCGGAAATATTCTCCAGCGCACGAACTCTCCTTCAATAAATGCCACACTACCTCCCGGCACAATCCTTCCCCGAGTGCCGGCGACGTCCTAATTATACGTCTGCTGTTCCCACTTGATCTCGGGAATTTTTTTGACATTGATAATAAAATAAAATCCCGGATTGAGCTTCTCCGGACGCCATTGGAATTTCATCTCCCAGCACTCCAGATCGCAGTCGAGGTTTATGCTGTTCTGCACCATCTGACTGGTAGTGAAGTTGTAATTCCCGCTCCAGGACATCTTCCAGTTACGCGTGAACCCGAGGTCGAAGGATGAACTCAGGTTATAATTTTTGGTCGGGATAAAAACATCGCCGGGCGTTGCCCGGCTTGCCGAAAAAGAGTATGCTGGCGACAGGCTGAAATGCCAGGCCTGTGGTCCGGCATTGTGGTCCATAAGCGGGTCCGGAGCACGCAGCGAATCGAAAATCAGCCGGTCGCCATCCCACAAACTTCCGTGAATGGCAAAACTGCCGGTAGAAAGGCTGTAACTGTAATTTTTCAGGATAGGGACCGTGATGGCGGTCGAATCTTTGTCTTTGTATAACCAGTAGTCGGAATTGTAACTTACCCCGAGAAAATGGTAACCGGTCGTTGCGCTGAATCCGATATCGCTGAATTTCCGTACCTTCGCTTCAAAGTCGTAGGAGCCGCTTATATTTGCGGTCAGGATCGCGAACTTGACCTCCTCAGGCTTATCGGTAGAACTTCCCGTCGGCTTGAGAATTTTGCCGTCGAACTGGTTGCCGAGACTGTAGGAAATCAATTGCTGTTCGTGGTGAGCCCCTTCGTACGAAAGCCCGAGAGGATAGAATGTTTTATCCAGGTTGTGGAGTGGAACATACGTATAGGAGATGCTGGGTGAGAAGGTGTGCCGCAATCCGTCGAAATTGAGAATATGAATCGGAAGGATGCCGTAAAGGTTGGTCGACATGCTGGCCCCCGCATTCCAGCCGAAATCGTTGGTGATAGCCGTCTTTGAGGTATCGTGTTTTTCAAGCAGGCCGGGGGTCAGGCTGACCTCCCGGATGCCGAAAGAGGTGTCGATGGTGCCGCTCGTGTCGAGCAAGGTGGTGTCGTACCGCTTAATACTCCCGTTGGCATAATTGATAGTCCTGAACCCCGGGTGCAGCGTTGTATCGGCAATATGCGGAGCTGTATAGGTAATGGTATCGTACGTCGTATCGACGCGCAGAACCGCCGTATCGATGGCGCCGCGCAGGGTTGACAGGTTTGCCGAGGCATTGGGAGAGATGGTAATGTATTTGAAAAGCTTCTGCGGCGCCGAAATGTGGACCTGGTTGTATATGCCCCCTTCGATAAAACTGCTGTTCATATCGTCGAAATATTGCTCGCCGTGGATCACTCCTCTTCCGCTGTAACCCCAGTAGATATTGTTAAACCATCGCGTTGCGGCTGTATCGGTGGTGCCGGGGGCAGCAGCCTCGTTTTGCGGCGGAGCAATGAGCGGCCGGTCCATAAGGGTAAAACTTACCGCCGGGAGGTCCTGCGCGATATGGCCGCTTGAAAGGTCCTGAGTGCGGTTCCAGGTGATGCTGCCGCTCCCTTTGATGTCCTGGAACTGCCTGGTGAGCGAGAGGTTCGAGGTAATGAGCTGCTGCTGCAGCTGGCTTGAATCCTGTGAATACTGCGAGTAAAAACTGGATGTTGAAACGAGGCTCCCGTGTCCGGATAAGGTAGTAAGGCCATCGGGTGTGATATTCTGGTTATGGGTGAAATCGACAGACCACTCCCGCTTGCTTGATAGAAAGTCTGAATTGAAGGTGTATTCGGTCGAAATTGACCCGTTCATGACATACCGGTCGTTGTAGCGGGTCGAAGCTTCGGCCATGAACTGCGAGAAATCCTGGACCCGCATTGAAGCTTTAAAATCGATATAATCGTTGGGAATGTAATAGTAGCCGAGGTGATCGACGTAGCCGCCGCCGGCGGGGTTTCCGCCCCATATCGGGGTGAGGATGCCGCTCTTTGCATTCTGGTTGACCGGAAAAATGAAAAAGGGAAGCGCGGCGACCGGCGCATCGCCGATGTTTAAAACCGCGGGCTGGCAGATCATTTTATCATTGGGAACAACCCTGATGCGTCCCCCGTAAAAGTAGTAGTGCGGCGAATCGATGATGCCGCAGGTCGTATATTCACCTTCGTCAACATACAATTCGTTCTTCATGGTCTTGATGATCCGCTGGCCGTTGAAAACGGCCTGGTCTTCATGGGTGGTTGCGTAGTGCACCCTGCCGCGTTTTGTCTTGATATTGTAGGCCATGTAATCGCCGACGGTTGTGTCTTTTTCCTCGATCAGCTCGGGACTGCCGCCGGCCGTTATCAGATTGTCGTCGGTTGAGTAGATGAGCGTGTCGGCAAAAAGCTGCACCGTTTGATAGCGGATTTTCGCATGGCCGCAGAGGCGCAGGATCTTGTCTTCGGCATCGTAATCTATTTTATCGGCCTCGTAGTGAACCGTATCGGTGAGATCCTGGTGTTTTCCGGTTTTAAGGGTATCACGCTTCATGGCCGCAGAGGAAGCGGTGTCGGCGCGGTGGACCGGGAGAACTACTGAGCTTTTTGCAACGGTGTCGGTGGAGTATTTGGTTGCCTGGGTCAGCGGTTTTACGGTATCCGGGCCAACCACCGGCCCCAGAGGTACCCGATCCGCTCCAAACGAGACAAAAATAAGAATGCCGATGGCCGAGATCGCAAGACGCAATCGTTTGAATTGCAGGATCATAGATTCATACGACGGTATCGGGCGGCGACCGGCGGACTGCCGGTTTCGCCCCATGTTAGCGATCGAGAGACACGGCGCCTTTTCACACATCCCTGCGCCTATATTCCGGGAATGATCGAATCCGGTTGTAGTATATTCAGCATGTAATCGTAAACCATAAAATATACTTCACCGCCTTTTTATGCCGGAAAATCCATAAAGGTGTTTTTCGAACGTACTAATAATTTAAGGGGATCTTCAAATACCGGGTTCTTTAGCAATCGAGCGGGAGAAACGGTATTTTTGCAGCTCCCCAATTGCAAAATTTACGGCATACTCGAAGTTCGAGCCGCAGGTAAGGAGATTGATGACAAACTTTACACTGTATCCGCTGGCTATCGCGTTACTGGCATGCACTGCGGCCTGGCCCCAAAGCAGCCCGGGCACCTCGGGATTGTACGACCTTGTTATCGCGACGCAGCCGGACAGCGCGGTAGTCCTGCTCGACGATTCAATAAGGGGACAGAGCCCCTGCACACTGAACCGGGTCACTGCAGGGAACCATACACTTCTTCTTCGGAGAAAAGGATTTTATGTTAAGAGGGTCGAGCTGGTCGTCGACTCCGCCTCGCCGAAGAGTCTTTCATTTGCCCTCCTGAAACCCGCCTCCCTGTGGATAATCAGCGAGCCGACCGGCGCATTTCTCCGAATCGATGGAAAAAATGAGGGATTGACGCCCTTTTCAGACGATAAGATAAAGCCCGGCGACTATGCTGTTTCGGCGAAGCTGAAGGGGTATCTTCCCATAGAAAGAACCATATCCGAACAGTCGGCCGGTCGCGATACCGTCCGCCTGGTTTTCGAACGCCCTGCCGGGTACCAGGATTCCGTGGCGAAGGCAGCCGTAGTGGCAAAAAAGGCCGTAAAGGAACACGAGGCAATAGTCCTTGTTTCTGCCCTGTTCTGCCTTGCTGCCATTGCCCTGATCATAGTTGAACAGGCGCAGTGAGTGCCGACCTCAAACCTTGCTCCGGGGTTGGAGAGCGAATTACTAACCAGTTCATAAGTAAGTTTTCCGGCAAAGACCGTTCGCCCTGAGCCTGTCGAAGGGCGAGTAACTATGGCAGGCCGTTCATGGTTTGCTTCGACAGGCTCAGCACAGGCTTGCTCACCACGAACGGTTTTTATGTGCTGATACTTGTGAACTACTCAGTAACTGTACCAATCTGCGAACCTATGAATTTATACAAAATTGCGACGCTCATTACAGTATGGCATATCGGGCTCTCTTTCTGCTCGAACACCGGGGTGCCCGCCGGAGCTGAGGCAATCAGATCCGGCCGCGCAATCCAGCTCGATGGATTTCTCATTGATTGGCAGGAAACCATGCAGAAGCCCTGGGCCGGTTCTTCCACATGGTTCCGCGATGCAGCGGCAACACCGGAGGGATGGGCGGGATATGCGGTCAGCCGCATGCCAAATTGCCCAACCTGGACAATCTTTATTGCTACCCGGGGGGGCTCTCGGCCGCCATTGACAATGAGGATACCAAAATCAGACACCTCAACCGGCATGTATTGCGTGAGGCACGACCGTCTCAACGGTATGGCTGCCCTCACCATCGAATGGCTGGTTCCATGGGATTCCATCCAGGTCGGCGCCAGGGGGGATTATGGCGTTTGCCTGAATGGCCGGAGCGATTGCGGCGACAGTCTTGCTTCCATAACCCTGGCTGGAAAGATCAAACCGGGTGCCGGAAGGGCTTCGCTGCAGAAAACGCTCGCCCTGAGGTTCATCCTCCTTGCGGTAATGCTGGGATTATTTATCGGATTGCAGTTCATGGTGCGGAAAAAGCCACGCCGCAAGGGATCGTGGCGCCGCGATTAACTGCCGTTACAGGGGAGGCTCAGGAAAACGCTTCTTCGTAGGGGATCGCTTCATCGATAAGCATAATTGGGATATCCTCCCTGATCGGGTACAGGAACATCCTGTCGGTCCGTAAGAGTCCGGCCTCGATGGGTTCCCTGATCGCCTCACCGGCCCGGTTCTTCAAGGATCCTTCCTGGATCCGCTGATTGATCTTTGCAATGGTGCCCTCGCCGACCAGGGTAAGATCCTGTTTCGTTTCCGGACAGCAAAGTATGTCGAGCAACTCTTTGTCCACCATATACCCGCTCCTTTAAGTGCGTTAAGGCCCCGATGGAGGTGCCATTGAACATACTTTTTTCCTGAGGTGAGGTGCAAATCATTTCAGGACCGGTACTGAATTCAAATTCAAGGTCAACTTCTGGGCGTTCCGGATGGCACCCTGAAGGGTGCCATCCGGCGCGCCTCCGCCGGGCTCTCGGCAAAGCCGAGCCGGTGTTTGAAGCCCTGCGGCTTCGCCTTGGTCTTCAAATACTGCCTGCGTCGCTTACGCTCCCGCAGGCACCCTCTGTCCTCGCTAACGCAATGTTAAAAGATTCAAATGCATAGAACCATAGATGCGGGAAAGATTTTAAATCTTTTGACTTAACGCATATACGCATGTACGCTTGTACGGTTTTGTTTTGCCGTATTTGTGTTTTCTACCTAATGGAGGCGTTGCGGGGGTGCGCGAGCGTCTGCCGAAGGCAGACATCGCCGCGCATTCCCGCAGGAAGGGGTGTGTCGGAGACGCGGCTTTGCGCGGCTCCGACCAGGGGGAACCGCCTTAAGGCGGTTCCCCCACCAGAGGATTTTGCATTAAGCCCGGTTCCCCCTCCTGAGCAATAACGTCTTAATATTCATTGAAAAATCCATTTTTCACTGTCCACAATAATTATTTTTTTGACTTAATAGAACAGAATTTTTATGGGCGACTCAGTTTCAGCTTGCCCGCTACCCCCGCTCCGGAGGCGACTTCCGGAAGAGAACGGTTCAAAATTTTTCTCAAAGGATCTCAGATAATTATGAAAGGATTCGTCTGTTCAGGTATCCTTGTATTTCTGATCGCACTTAATTTCGGGTGCGCCGGTACTAATCCGCAGATTGCCGTGCTGAAGTCAGGGGTAGATAATTGGAACAAATGGAGGAAAGAAAACACGGCCGTCATCCCCGATTTCTCCCGGGCCGACTTGTCAAAATCAGATCTTTCGGGAGCCGATCTGTCCGGGGGCAACCTTTCCGGAACCCAATTGCCGGGGGCTCATCTTGTCGAAGCGAACCTTTCCGGAGCCAATCTCAAGGGGATTCACCTTGAAGGAGCCAACTTATCCGGAGCAAATTTAAACGGAGCCGATTTAGAGAACGCTTTTCTTGGAAGAACCGATTTGTCGGGAGCACACTTCCAGAGTGCGAATCTTTCAGGAGCTAACCTCACCGGAGCCAACCTTGAAGGAGCCGATCTGGAAGGTGCCGATTTCGAGAAGGCGGACCTTGAAAAAGCCAATCTTGAGGGAATCTCACTGAAGGGAGATTCTCTTCGGGGAGCCCGCCTCGGTGCTGCCAATCTTAGAAAAGCGAATCTGGACCAAGCCTCCTTCCGGGGAGCCGATCTTGAAGAGGCCCACCTGGAGGATGCCACGCTCGTTGAAGCCCAGTTAGGCCGCTGCAACCTTGCGGGAGCCAATCTGCAGGGGGCCGATCTCAAGGGGGCGCGCCTTGAACAAGCCCACCTCGAAGGAGCCGATCTTTCAAGGGCAAACCTGCAGGGGACCGATCTGAGTGGAGCCCGCCTCGATGGAGCCAAGCTCCGGGAAGCAAACCTCTGGTTAGCCTCGCTCGGGGGAGCCGACCTTGATGATGCCGATTTTTCCGGAGCGAATCTTGAGGAATCGAATCTTTCAAAAGCAAACCTTCTGGCAGCCCGGTCATATTTCAGGGCAAAACTCGATTCGGACATTTTATCGAGGATAAAGGCCGGACGACCGGAAAAACTTGCCACCATTCTGAACCGGGCCACCGGTGAATGGTTCCTCGATAAAGCGCTTCTCGATCGCATCGAAAGTCCCGGGTGGGAAGGCTGGAGCGACCATGGACGAACACCATGATTTCCCGGTTTGAAATACTGGTACGGCCTGCCATGCAGCAGGAGCTGAAAGGATCTTCACTGAAGGCTCAACACGAAACCCTGAGGTCATTATGAATGGATTAAAACGTGCAGCAGCAATAGTATCACTGGCCGTCATAGCTGTCGGTTGTGCCAATATCAATCCGCAGATCGACATGCTGAAATCCGGTGTAAAGAAGTGGAACCGATTGAGAGAGGTAAACCTGAGTTTCAAGCCGAATCTGGCCGGGGCCGACCTGTCAGGAGTCAACCTCAGGAATGCCGACCTCCGCGGAGCGAACCTTCGGGGAACCAGCCTCAGGGGGGCCGACCTTTCGGGAGCCCAGCTTAAAGGCGCCAATCTTCGAGGAGCCAACTTTGAAGGGGCAAATCTCGAAGGAGCCGACTTCAAGGATGCCAACCTCCGGGGCGCCTATTTTGTGGGGGACAACCTTCGCGGTGCCGGTTTTCAGGGAGCCGATCTCAAAAATGCCGATCTCTGGGGGGGAGTCAACCTGGAGGAGGTCAATTTTCGGGGAGCTAACCTGGAAGGAGCAAATCTTAAAAGTGCCGATCTCAGGGGCGCGGTTTTAATCGGAGCCCAGCTGAAGAACACCGATCTTGAGGGAGCCTACCTTGTCGGTGCCCGGCTGCAGGATGCCAACCTTCGGGGTGCCAACCTTGAGAAGGCCAACCTGCTCGGAACTGACCTCGGTGGAGCCACCCTCTATAAAACCGACTTCCAGGGAGCCGATCTTCACGGATCAAACCTTGGCGCGGCAGTGCTCCAGAGAACGAACTTCCAGAGAGCCGATCTCCATGGTGCCAGTTTGCATGGGGCAGTTATCCTGGCCGCCGACTTTAAGGGGGCGAACCTGGAAGAGGCAGACCTGCAGGGAGCCGAGCTGGTGAACACCGATCTCAGCAAAGTACTTTCTTTTTACAATGCCCGGCTCGATGACCGTGTCATGGAGCAGGTAAAGACCAATTGGCCGGAAAAACTCGCCATGAACCCGGATAGTGCCAGGAAAAAAGGGGAGAATAACAGTGCCGAGCCGGAGAAGATCCCCACCCATGATCAAGCCAAATGACCGGCTTGGCCTGGCCTGGGATCGAGGTAAGGTGAAATACCAGGGGAGCAAATTGAAAACTGCGATATTGGTAACGGCGATTCTCATTGCAGGGGTTATCGAAGCCCGTGCCGATGCTGTGGAAGCAACGGTAGTAACGGGAATGCAGCCATGGGCTATTGCCGTCGATTCCGTAACTCACCGGATTTATGTGGCGAATCAGAGCGATTCCATTGTCACGATAATCAATGGAACGCTCAACAGTACGACCACCCTTCCCGGAGGGAAAAATCCGGATGTGCTGGCGATAAATCCTGCAACCAATAAAATCTATGTGACCAATTACTTCGGATCCATTACCGTCATTAAGGGGGCAACCGATTCTGCAGCAGCAGCGGATACCATCGGCGGCACTGGTTCGATGAGTACCCTGATCGCGGGGAATCACCCTTCCGCAATGGCGGTGAACAGCCTGACCGACGAAATATATGTAGCAAATTTCAACGACAATACCGTTACGGTGATCAGCGTTGTCAACGGGATAAACGATTCGACAAAAACCCTTTCGACAACGACCCTGGCCGTTGGATCGGGCCCCGAGGCACTTGCTGTCAATACCGCAACCAACATGGTCTATGTGGCAAATTCGGGCAGCAACAATGTCACGGTCATCAATGGTTCTACCAATATGGTCACGACGACCGTTAATGCAGGTTCAGAGCCCTGGGCCATAGCTGTTGATCAGGCAACCGACAAAATATATGTGGCGAATTTCGCCGGGAATACTGCCACGATTATCGATGGAGCGACCAACCTGACGACGACCGTGAACACCGGAGCGGGTCCCGTCGCAATCGCGGTCAACCAGGTGACCAATAAGATCTATGTCGCGAACGAGGCCGACAGCAGTGTTACGGTAATCAACGGTGCTTCCGGAACATCGAGCACCATTGGTGCAGGCTCGAACCCGGTTGCAATAGCAGTAAATCCGGCGACCAATAAAATCTATGTGGCGAATAATCAAAACCTCGGTACGGTAACCGTCATCGAGGGAACAAACGATTCTGAAGCGACGATGAGCGTGGGAAGCTTTCCCGTTGCATTGGCGGTAAACTCGGTGACTAACAGGATTTATGTGGCCAACAGCGGCGGGAACAGCGTCAGCGTTATTTATGGCAACGGCAGCGGGTCGACCGCTGCGGATTCTACTGCCGGGACAAAAAGCGGGTGCGGGTGCGGAAGCGGATCGGGGCTATCGCTCCTTCCGCCAATCTGGTTCAAGGCCAGGTCGATGAAGAAAAAGGCTCGTCTCAGTAAAACTGCAGTGAAGGAAAGCTGAGCTATTGCGACTGAAGATACAGCAACCTGCCGGCAAGCACCGCCAGAAGCGCCGCATCGGACCCCACTATCCAGAATAAAATCTGCGCACCACCGGCGGTAAACCCGTAGGAGTGCATGCCGATACCCAGAAGATTGACACCCACCCAGGCCAGCATAACCAGCGGAACACAGAAGGCGATGCCGAACGCTCCAGCATACCTGCGTAATAACCCTGCCCGGCGCGCATGAAAGAGAATGGCGCACCAGAGGATGATCAGCAGAGCCCCGTTCTCCTTCGGGTCCCAGCCCCAGAACCGACCCCAGGCCTGTTCCGCCCACATGCCGCCGAGCACCGTGCCGATAGTTGTACCGGTAAATCCTGCTGCAAGCAAAGCCCACATGGCGCGTTTCAGGTTTTCCCTATCCTGCCCGGCCGGATCTTCGGACATTATTGCCGGAAACCCCTGCCGGAGAAGCGCACCATGGCCGAGGACACCGGCCGCGAGGCACCCCGCATATCCGGTTGCAATCGTAATAATATGCAATGAAAGCCAGAAGTTGCTGTTGAGTACCGGAGCAAGCATACCCATGGTATCTCCGCCGGCTGAAAATCGGGTTGCAAGGGAAAGAAACAGGATGCCCATGAAAGCGGCAATGAAAAGCCCGTAGCCTTGCTTCTGGAAAGCCGCTACCGCGAAGCCGAGCAGGACCCCGATCCAGGCAACGAACACAAAAGTCTCGTACATGGTTGCCACCGGGGGACGGTGCATGATGATTATCCGGAGTATCAGTCCGGCGGTATGAAGCAGAAACCCGGCAGAAAGGGCATAGGACCCCGGTCGACCGATCCATTTTCGCCGCAATGCCATTCCGGCCGTGAGCAGCGCTATTGCCAGGCCATATGCAAGCCGTGCCCAGAAAAACGGATCGATTGCCGTATAGATGAGCTCAAGCTCTGGAGAAACATTGATTCCCTGGCGCCGGAGACGTACCGATGCCTGACCATTCGCGGCGCGGATTGCGGCAGCGCACCCGGAAAAATCGGCGTTTACCCAGGCCTGATGCGCCTTGAATAAATCGGCCGCCAGAGGATCCGCCGGGCGAGCGTTTCCCGTAACCAACCATTCAGTAGGATCATGCCAGGCAATCGCACCGTTTTCCTCTACAGGGATTACCGGCAAGAGGCGTCTTCGGAGACCACTGTCGGGTACTCCGATTTCGAAGGACAATGTTCCCGAGAGGTCGATGAGGAAACGGATGTTCCGGGAGAGCCGCAGCAGCTCAATATCCGTGCCCGATCGGTCGGCAGGATCGACGAGCCGGGCTTTCATTGCCCCGGAATCAATTCTGTCAATAACGGCAAGCAGGGATCGCAGCGGATAGCGTCGTTTTTTTGCGGGAGGTATGCCGATGGCATCGGCAACAGCCGGATCGTTAATAATGAAAACCGAATCATCCAGCGCCTCTTCCGGTCGGAACATCACCCTGCAGAGCCAGGAGATTGCCGGACTCTTTCCGCAGTTGTAACTGCCGGACAAGGCGAACAGTGTGTAGCGGGCAAACACTTCCAGGGGTTTTATGCGTCCCTGATCCATGATAAGAATGCGGGAAGCCTCTCTGACAACCGGGGCAGGAACCGTTGCTCCCGTATTGCCGGCAGCAATGCCGGTCAATGAAGCCATGAGGCAGCACCAGGAGAGCATTGCCGTCCGGATGATGCAGGCTCTGTTATCCATGACGTTCTCTGGCAAGGCAGGCAAGCTTGATCCCGAAATGCAGGAGCAGGCCTGCGGCAATGATGATTGACGCGACAGGCGGAAGGGCCCGCAGCGGATTTTTTACCACCGCAAGCTCGCTGACCGGTACAGCCTCATCGTCACGATACGATGACTGGTACAGGGTATAATCGTGATAGCGGAAGGGACGATTCATGCTGATGACTACATCGCGATCGATAGCCGGGCCTTCGATATGCAGGCGGCTCTGGTAATCGGCCGGCGATGTGGTTCCGGGATGGAATTTAATGGAAAAATCGAGCAGCGTACAGCGGAAGGGAAGTGTCAGGGTCCGGCCGGTTTCGTCGGCGCTTTGAGCGGTGGTTTCTCCTTTGCCGATGGTAAGAACCGATTCCGAACGCATCATCCCGCCGCCTGCTGCTGCAATGAGCATTAGGGCTATGCCGCCATGTATGCAGAGGAGACCGATGGAGCTTTTCGACCGCTTGATCCGGGTCAGCGCGACGGCGCTGAGGTTTACACAAAGGATAAGAATAACGGAGCGGACCCCGGGAAAGGGAATGAACCCTCCAAGCATGAGAACCCATGCATCGAAAATTCGCTGGTGTGCCTCGAAGAGCCCGTGAAGCGCCTGGTAGAGCGTACCGTAGGCCACCAGGAGCATTAAACAGGCCAGCGAGCCAACCGTCAGGCGCGTTGAGGACATTGCGGAAAGTACGAGTCGCAGAAGGCTCTTCATTCGCTGGGAAGTAAAAAAGGAAGATGTCCGGAGAGACGGATCTGCCATGGTGGTCGTATTTTTGAATATAATTGAGCGCGGCAGGATTTTAAAATCCGGCAAGTCGGGGGAAAGAGGTGGCGGATACCGGGCAAGATATTTCAGCGATTGACCAAAGTCTCATCGCCTCCCCGGGGATCAGGTTTTTCCAATGGTGACAGGGGAAGAACACTTTTGCCTGCTACTCGCCAAATTCCCCTAAAACCGCCGGATACTATGGGTTTTCCGGAAACACTCCGTTTCCGGATGTGGAGTCTTCCTGGCAGGAGAGACACCGGGAAATAATTGAATTACCTGCCGTTTTATGGTATTTTAGAGGCCGACCTACCTTATAAGCCCCCATAGCTCAGTTGGATAGAGCACAGGTTTCCTAATTGTGTTCGCAGGCTCGCAAAGTTTTTATTAATAATGAGTTACACAGCAAGTTTTTCGGCAGGTGCTACAAAAGTGCTACATTTACCCTTTACCCTTGCAATTACTCTTTCCGCTTTTCTGTTTCTGTAAATCTCAATTGCTCGTTGACTATAGAACAATCCGAGACTTTTTAAATCGTCCTCGTCATAAACGCGCTGTCCATCATCACCGCGTTTCTCCAGCATGTAGGTTGTGGCAACATGCCGCAGGTCGTGGTAGTGGAAATCCTGCACACCGGCTTTATCGCAGATATACCGCCAATGCCTTTTGGGGTTCCCCATCTTCGCCCACTTCCAAACGCCTTCACATTTCCACAGGCGCGGGAAAAGGTAGGGGCAATCCTGGAGGTTAACGGCTTGCCATTTAAGCTGCTGCACAAGCTCGTTATCCAATTCAATAAGGTAGGTCGGCTTATTCTGCCTCTTTTTCGTTTTACACGGGTAGAAACGAATACAAGGGGCCATTTCCCCAAACAGAATCAAGTCTTCCCGCTTCAAGTTCCATAAATCCGATAGCCCGCGTATCGGGTTCTTTTCGGCCAATCGAACCGACCAAAATAAGTGCGATTCAACTTCCGCCATGGCGTTATAAATGCGCGTTCGCTCATCCGCATCCCAAATACGGTCTCGCTCCTCCATGGGTTGCAACCCGAAATCGCGGATGGGTTGCTCCTTCAAGAAACGCGCCTTGTAACAAAAATTAAGAACGCTTCGAATGCAGATTCGGTAATTATTCGTGGTATTCACGGCACGGGTTTGAGAAATCTTGTAGATGTAATCCGCGTATTTCAAGGCAAAACCTGCATTAACTCGGAATTTACCAAGCTCGCGCTCATTTCGCTTGAAAACATCCTTTTTCGATCCAAACCCCTTGTGCTTCTCATAATAGGTGCTGCATGCTAAAAATGATTTGTCTGTCAAAGAACCGACGCCAGCGAGGTTTTTCAATTCACCGATTGCATCAACCAACCCGCTTGAACCTATCGCGGTTCTCTTTCCATGGGTCGGTTTCCCGTTGGCGTCCCGAAAAGCAAAATCAATCGCGTACTTCTTCAGGCCACTTCTCTTATCATGGCCTATTTCAAGAAACCGCATGTTTTCCCCCGCTCTTTCGGAGGAATTGCCATCAATAATATACTTTTGTCCAGTACATAAAGTCAAATCTTTTGCCACAATAACACGCTTCTAACTTATTGATTATTAATCAAATAGGTAGCCTTTCATTGAGGGTAGAAAATAATTAAATAACATAGGTCAAGCTGCATTGGTATATTACATTATATACTTTTATGAGGAAAAAGTAAAAAAATATAGGAGGAGAGGTAAACGACGGGGCCCGGGCATGATGCCCGGGCCCTGTTGCACCATACTCGATTTAAAACCTTTCTTTCCACTGCCTGCTAAAATCCCTCTTT
>PLTF01000038.1 GCA_003164335.1 Fibrobacterota bacterium | reverse complement strand
GAGTGCTTCC
The DNA here is from genome assembly GCA_003164335.1 of Fibrobacterota bacterium. GTDB lineage: Bacteria > Fibrobacterota > Chitinivibrionia > Chitinivibrionales > Chitinispirillaceae > BOG-1184. Next base: position 19,302 of record PLTF01000038.1, on the reverse strand, counting down.
TGCCGGCGGCCGAAGATGAAGACGTTGGCGCCCTCCTCGATGAAGCGCTTTGCAGCGGCGAGGCCGATGCCGGTAGCGCCGCCGGTGATCACGGCGGTCTTTCCATTCAGTCTGGTCATGTCATGCATCCTTGGTTGGAGTTGTACGGAAGCAGGGCACTGCTTACTTGAGGTAAGTATGAGGTTCTGTGCCGAATCTTCTCAAATGAGTGGTCATGTCGCACATGCTATTCCAGCAGCCCAGAGAAGACCCCAGTAGATCCTGTCCTTTGCAATCTTATAGCTCTTCAATGCCAAAATGTGTTGTAACAGATATGGTACTTCTCGCAGTAGGAACTGATGCTCTGGCCGCTAACCCGCTGAGCCTCCAAATAGCGTTGAACAACTTCCGGCCTTTTAAAATGTATGGTGGGCCTCCTTTACGATATCAAATATCGCAAATAAGGCTTCAAGAAAAAGATGGGTTAGCAGAGCGGATATGATAGTTCCCACCTATTTATCCGCCCCGCCCCACTTCCTTCCTAAGTTCGCTAATTATTGGAAAGCACTTTTCAAAATTGCGAAATCCCGACAAATTGAGCACTATTCCACTACCTTAATAGTTCCGGCCATTCCATCGTGGCCTTCGCCGCAATAGACGTCGCAGGAAAAGGTAAAATTCCCGGCTTTCTGAGGTATGACGCTTATCCGGCTCGTTTCACCGGGCTTGATATCGCACCGTATCCCGAGGTCGGGGCAGTTGAACCCGTGCATGACATCGAGGGTCGTGAACTCAAGAACTACCGGCTCACCTTTTTTGAGCGTAATGGTCCCCGGATTGAACTCGAATTTCTTTGCCGTAATTCGGATTACCCGTGAGGCCGGCGTGGCGGACGCAGCTAACGGATATTCGACGATTGCAAGATCCCTAACGCCCGTTTTGGAGCCGATCTCCCGGAAACCCAGGCCCTTGTACGGTGCGGCAGGATCCCACGGGACGGGATGCTTTACCGGAACCGATCCCGGCGCAGGAAGGGGATACATGAGTCCCATTGCCGCGTAGTGGGGGATAGCGCCGGTCATGAAATGGTGCTCCTGATGGATATGACCATAAAAAACGACGGCATTGCTGAAGGGCATGAGCAGATCAATGGCCTTCTGCCCATCCCTTGTCCACCAATCCCACTGCGGGTAGAGGCTGAAGAGCGGGCGATGGGTGAAAATGACGACCCGATCAGCCTTATCCCGTTTCTTCAGTTCGCTTTCGAACCATTGCAACTGCTCGTCGCCGATGCTCGATGTGGGGTCGGAAACATTGTCGAGGACGATGAAATACACTCCCTTGTGCTCGAAAGCATAGTGGGTCTTGCCGAATAGCTCGCCGAATGCCGCTCCCTTATCCGACGCAGCGTCATGTTCCCCGGGCATAAAGCGGACATCCTTCACGGTCAGCTGATCGACGATTGCCTTGAACTCCTTCAGCCGTGCCCGCCGTTCATCGGGGTTATCGGTGGCGTGGCTCAGGTCTCCGGTAAACATGATGAATGCCGGCGGCTGCGCCAGCGCGTTAACCCTGGCAACGGCTTTTTTGAGCGTACCTGCGAAATCGGGGTTCACGGCAGGGTCGTGGAAACCGATATGGGTATCGGACATTTGAAGGAAATAGAAGTCTTCACCGGAACCAGGTTCCCCGGCTCCGAAAACGCTCCCGCCGAACCCGGTGACAAGAACAACGGTTCCTATGCCGGAAAGCTCCAGGAATTCACGCCTGTCGATTGGATTTGCCATAATCGATACCCCTTCTTGTGGATTGAAATTGCGGGTTCACCATCCGGGAAGGCTAAAAGCCCTTAAGATAATTCGTTGAATCCCGCAAAACCCGTGCCTGAACAGACATTCTGGAGCTGCACTTGATGGCTTATCGATGACCGGGATCGTTGATCTGAGGCGGAGGGTTCGGAGGGGCTCAGGCTATTTTCCGGCAATATGAACCTTCAGGGGATAAAACAACACTATCCGTAGTGCTCTCATGCGCTCCTACAATGTGCCCTTTCCTCCTGTTGCAGAATAGGCAAAATACAGGGGAACGAATTGCAATCTCTCATCCGGCAATTCGCGGAAGGGGTTGGTTGATAGGACAATACCCTTCGGGCTTGCGGGATAGGTTTCAAGAAACAGGTGCATGCTCTTGAGCCGTCCTGACGAGCAGTTTTTCACTTCGACGGGAACGACGGCGCCGTCAATCACTGCACAGTAATCAACCTCGGCAGTGCTGCTTTTTGCAAGCCGGGCCCAGTAATGCAGCTCCCCGTTCTGAGAGATCGCTATCTCCTGCCCGGCAAACTGTTCAGCCATTGAGCCACGGTAAATATCCAGGAGATTCGGCGCGTTGAATTCGAGACTCGTCGGCATTCCGGTCAGATGGCGCATGAGCCCGATATCGACCATGAGCGTCTTGAATATTTTCGACGAAGCGCGGCTGTCCAGGGGAAGTCCTGACGGATCGAGGGAGGTGATTTTGCGCAATATCCCGGCAAGGGTAAGCAGGGTGTAGGCCTTTTTGCACATGAACCCGGAAAAACCATCGGCAAGTTTAGAATATTTTGTCTGTCCCCCTACTCCCTGTGCCGAGGAGGTGAGAACCTCGGAGAGGCACTGTTTATCGGCATGGGGAGCATATTTTGAAAAATCCAGGCGACAGGCTTCTGCAATTTCGGCCTGCACCCTGAATGAATCCTGCATCGACCCGGTTTCCGAATACGCCTTTACACTTTCCGGCATGCCGCCGATGAAAAAGTATCGACGAAGCTCATCATTCAGGAAATCGTGGACTGCCGGCAAAACCTCTTTTGGTGCAGACAGCACGGTCTGCGCAGCCTCCTCGTGATGCACTGCCGCAAGATACTCTGCAAAGGAAACCGGATAGAGATGCAGGAACTGGATTCTGCCTACCGGAAAGGAGATATCGGAAAAGGCGAATTCCAGAAGCGATCCTGCCGCAATCACGTGGAGATCCGGCACCTCTTCCAAGAAATACCGCAGCGCGGTGATGGCGCGTGGGCATGCCTGGATTTCATCGATAAAAAGCAGCGTTTTTCCCGGCACAATCCGCTGCGATAGAAGAATCTCCAGATCGGCAATGATCCTCTTTGCCTGCAGGGCGCTTTCAAATACGCGCCGCAGATCGGGATTGCGCTCAAGATCGAGGCTGACAAAGCTTTCAAAGTTTCCGGCGCCGAACTGCTTTACCGACCAGGTCTTGCCCACCTGTCTTGCTCCCCGGATAATGAGCGGCTTGCGGCGGGGGCTCGTGGCCCAGGCTTTCAGGTCGGCGTCGATGAAGCGTTTCATTGAGTCATTCGCATTGGCTTTTTGAGGTATTTTAAGGCAATATTTCAATAATACAAGGTTAAAATAGCATGGACCATTCAAAAATACAAGGGTGTTTTGATTATTTGGCATAAGTGATCCCAGACAGGGCTCAGGAGAAATTAATTTTCCGTGAAACCGAATTTTTGAAAAGTATTTAAATAATATTTATTTTATAAATACAAATGAGCGCCATAACCCGTGGGTGGGATGCTGAGGGGAGAGAAATAAAGCAGTATTCCGAAAGGATATGAAGGCAATGAGAAAACATTACGATTTTTCGGATTCCATTAAAAACCCTTTCGCCAAAAAGCTTAAAACACCGGTTACGATACGGCTTGAGAATGATACCATTGAATATTTCAAGGCCCTCTCAGTCGATGCCGACATCCCCTATCAAAAATTGATAAACCTATTCCTTCGGGATTGTGCCATGCAGAGGAAAAAGCCGACGATACGCTGGGGTCACGGCAAACCGGGAGGACAAAGAGAATTGGACCTGCCGAAGGAGCATCGGTAGAATGGTTATAGGTACGAGGTAGTTGTCAAAATTGAAGGCGACTCCCATTTCATCATCTCCCACGCCTTGACAGGTGTAGAGATTTTAATCAATTCGATCCAACCGGTCATATTCTTTTAATGCGGAAAGTGGCGGTTCTCTTTTATTTTACCAGCGGCCCGGCGGTGAAAAGATCCAATTTGATTCCAGTGCCCGCATAGCTGCCGGCATCGATGGTAATCCTGCGAACTCCCTCCGGGTCCGTGGTTTTTATTCCCTGTCCTTTCAGCAATCTTTTCCAGTCCTCGTCAAAATATTTCTGTCCATCCGGTTTCCGGCCACTTTCGAACTGCCGGTTGATCCGCTGAAGATATTTCTTCATCACCGCTACTACCGGATCGGCAAATTTACCCTCAGGAAGCATAACGACTAAAATCACATATTTTTGAGCCTCGGCTATTTCGGGGTCGTTCACTAATTTTTCAAAATCCTTGCGAATTTCCGCAGCATGGTCTTTGATTTTATCCGCTGTGGCAACGGCCTTGAATTCGACGATGCAAGCCGCTTCTCCGGTAGGTTTCAAAATGGCCAGGTCATATCGTTTTTCCCATTCCCGGCTGATATAAAAAGCCCCCGGAAAAAAGGCCGGTGCGTTTTGCGGTTCCAGGTATTTGCGCTGAAGCCGAAAGGCTATTTCATCCCGGAGGGCAAGCTCGCACTTGCTGGTCGTCGCCAGAAAGGCGAATCGATTATCGTTGTGATCCGGACTCTGATTTGGAAACAATCCGGCAATTTCGTTGAGGAAATCTAATCCCGACATTATGGTATCCTTTTGATAGTATTCCGAGAGGCTGAAGACACCAATTGTCAATCGCAGCGTACCGTGGTCAATTTCCCGAAACTCGAAGTCTCAAGCCCAATACCTGAGGCCTGAAGCCTGAAACCTTTCCTTGCTCACCACCACTCCGGTTTCGACTCCCGTATCATAAGCTCCCGCGCCGCGATCCGCGCATTTTTCCCTTCAAAGAGCGTCTTGTACACTTCCTGGGTTATCGGCATCTCGATATCGAGCTTTCTTGCAAGCGCATATACCGATTTCGTGGTTTCGACCCCCTCGGCTACCATGGTCATTTTGGCGAGCGCCCCTTCGAGCGTCAGTCCCGAGGCAATGAGCTCGCCCATCCTGCGGTTACGGCTGTGGCGGCTGGTGCAGGTGGTAATCAGGTCGCCGATCCCTGCCAGGCCGGAAAAAGTCGAGGGTTGCGCCCCGAGCTTGCGGCCCAGGCGCATCATCTCCGCAATGCCGCGCGTCAGGAGGGCGCCCTTGGTGTTGTCGCCCAGCCCCAGGCCGTCGCACATCCCCGCCGCGATGGCGATCACGTTTTTCACACTGCCCGACAGCTCGACCCCGCGCATGTCCGGGTTGGTGTAGACGCGGAACGTCTCGGTCGAAAAGGCCTCCTGCACCGTGAGCGCTAGCGTCTGGCTTTTGGAGGCAGCCACCACGGCGGTCAGGATATCTCGTGAGACCTCCTCGGCATGCGAGGGTCCGGAGAGCACGGCGATGCGGTTCACGGTCATGCCCGGGAGCTCTTCGAGAAGAACGTCGCTCATCAGCTTGAGGGTAGTTATTTCGATTCCCTTGGCAACCACGACAAACCCGCCGATCGCCCCGAGGATCTCTTCCGGCAGGGAGGCGGCAAGGCGCCGCATGGTGGCGCGCATGGTCTGGGCCGGGACCGCAGCCACGACAATGGCCGCACCGGATACGGCGGCGGCCATATCGGCGGTAATCGCGACTTCGGGCGGTATCAGGATTCCCGGCAACTTGGAGGGAAGTTCCCGTTCGACGGCCAGTTTTTCAGCCACCGCCTCGTTGAATTCCCACATGGTAACGGCATGGTTTTTTTTCCGCAGGAGTACCGACAGGGCGATCGCCCAGCTTCCTGCTCCGAGTATCGCTATTTTCATGAACGCTCCCTGCTGACGTGGTCGGACCTGCCCTGCTCGTCGGTTTGTGCGCCGCGCTCCGCTTTCTTGATTGCGCGAAAGTCAAGTTTTACCGGGCATCCCTCGAAATCATAGGTCGCATAAATACGGTTTGTCAGGAATCGGATGTAGATCGGCGAAACGTTTTTCGGGTTCGTGACAAAAAAGCGGAAACAGGGGTAGGGCGCGTCGATCTGCCGCGCGCCGAGGAACCGCACCGGTTGCTTCGGGATTGCCGGATGCGGATGTGCCCGCACCCAGGTAAAGATGTTGTCTTCGAACTCGGCGGCCGGGACGCGCATGGACATGCGCTCCTTGATCTTCCCGGCTTCGTCGATGATGGCCGACAGCCGCCGCCCGGTAAGTGCCGAAGTCGCCAGCATGGGAAGGGGGCGGAGCTCCAGGTAATCACGCTTGACTTCAGCGACAAGCTTGTCGAAGGTGTCGTATTTGGTATCCACCAGGTCCCATTTGTTCCAGATAAGCAGCATGCCTTTATGGAATTCCACCGCCTTGCGGATGATACGCAGGTCCTGCACCCCGATTTCGTCCGAGGCATCGATGACCACCGCGCACACATCGCAGCGATCGATACTTTTTATCGCGCGCAGGTTGAAATAGTATTCGAGATCCTCTTTGACATGTGATTTTTTCCGCAACCCGGCCGTGTCGATGAGTACCACGGACCGCTCCTTGTAGACAAGGGAGGAATCGATCGAATCGCGGGTAGTCCCGGCTTCGTCGTTCACGATCATCCGGTCCTGCCGCAGCAGCTTGTTGACTATTGAGGATTTGCCGACGTTCGGCCGCCCCACGATGGCGATCCGGAGCGCAGTCTGGTCCTCGTCCTGCGGCGCCCCTTCGGGAATACCGGATTTGAGGGCGAGCCGTGCGGCCTTGTCGAGCAGGTCGGCTACACCGCTGCCGTGCACCGCCGATACCGGCCACGGCGCTCCGAGGCCCAGGTTGCGGAAGGCGTCGATTTCAAACGGGGTGCGTGCCGATTCCGCCTTGTTGACAACGAGAAGGGTCTTTTCAGCGGCACGCTTCCGCAGGAGCCGGGCGCAGTGCTCGTCTTCGGCGGTAATGCCGGTACCGGCCTCCACGACGAAGAGTACTGCCGAGGCTTCTTTTACCGCACAATCGACCTGGGCGTTGATCGATCGGTGGAGTGACTCTTTCTCCAGCATGGTGACGCCTCCAGTATCCACCAGGGTGAACAGGGTGCCCTCCCAGCCAAAGGGCCGGTAGTTACGGTCGCGCGTGACACCGGCGATATCGTCGACGACGGCCGCCCGTTTGCGGAGAATGCGGTTGAAAAGGCTCGACTTGCCCACGTTGGGCCTGCCGACTATGGCAATGATCGGATTCATGGGAGCGAAAATAGTTCCTGAACTGGCAGGGGGTGAGCGCACCAAAAGATACAGCTACTAAAGATACATAATTGCCGGACCCGGCTGAACAGGCACAGCGGGCGCATGGCAGGCTGCTTCGGTGAGCTTCAAACGGCCCCTCGAAGCGACCGGGAGCGATCACCGCAGCGGCAAACCCCCCATTTGCAGTCGAGAGTTTTGCAAAGGTGACGCCGGTCGCCGTGTCCCTGCCGGAAAAAGTTAATGGAGTACCTGCCTCTCGAAGCTATTTTTCCAACCTGCCATGTATACCTGTATTGTCATCTGCGGACCGACGGCCTCCGGAAAGACGAGGCTGGGGGTGCTTATCGCCCGGAGGCTCAACGGGGAGATCATCTCCTGCGATTCCCGCCAGGTTTACAGAGGCATGGATATCGGTACCGGAAAGGACCTGCCCGAGTACGGCGACGTCCCGTACCATCTCATCGATATCGCGGAGCCCTCCGAAATCTATACCGTCCATCGCTACCAGGCCGATTTCAGCAAAGCCTTTGCCGACATAACCGGACGGAAAAAAATCCCTGTAGTAGTAGGCGGGACCGGGCTCTATCTCGAAGCCGTGCTCAGGGGCTACTCCCTCCCCGAAGTGCCGGAACATGCCGCATTCCGCGCAGAGCAGATGAAACGCGACAAAGGGTCGCTGGCGCTGGAGCTGGCTAACGGCGCTCCGGATCTCTATAAGACCACCGACCTGAACAGCAGGAAGCGGATCGTGCGCAGCCTCGAAATCGCCCGTTTTGGCGATGCATCCGCTCGTCCGGGCATAAGCGCGATTCCCGCACAGCAACTTATGCCCGTCGTGCTCTGCATTATCGTTCCGCGTCCGGCGCTTCGCGAGCGGATCGCGCTTCGCCTGGACCGGCGCCTTGCCGCCGGGATGGTGGACGAGGTCAAGGGCCTTCTTGCAGCCGGGATCCCCCGCGAGCGGCTCGCCATGTTCGGGATGGAGTACCGGCAGATCGCGCGGTATCTTTTCGGCGAAATCGATTACGGCAACATGGTCGCGCTGCTCTGCCGCGACATCTGCCGTCTTGCAAAGCGGCAGGAGACCTGGTTTCGGGGCATGGAGCGACGGGGCGTGAAGATTCACCGGGTAAGTGAGGGAAGTTTCGAGGAGGCGATGGCGATACTTGAAGAAGCTGGGATAGGAGAAGTCGGACAAGTCTGACCTGTCCGACCTGCCTGCGCTCCCGAAGGGCCGCTGCAGAGGATGCGGGTTTTAGTATTTTACCTTAAATTGAAGTTCATCCGTTGTGCTCCTATTGGCTGAGGCCAGATGCCGCTGTTCACTCTTCTTCTCTGTGCGCTAACCGCCTACTATCTCGCCGCCGTGCTCTTCCTGCTGCGCGGTCTCACCCGGCTTGCGCCTCCCGGGGAACCTGCGAACCTCTCTTTCTCAATCGTCATCGCGGCGAGAAACGAGGCCGAAAATATCGGTCCCTGCCTTGAGTCCATCTTCCGGCAGAGCCTGCCGGCAAGCCGGTACGAAGTGATTGTCGTGAACGACCGCTCCACGGACGCAACTGCCGCAATCTGCGACCGATTCGCCGCACGCTACCCGAACCTGCGCGTACTTTCGGTCGCCGAAACGCCCGCCGGCTTCTCGCCGAAGAAATACGCGGTTTCAAAGGGTGTGGCCGCGGCGTCCTGCGAGATCATCGTATTCACCGATGCGGATTGCCTCGTCACCGACACCTGGCTCGCCACCATCGACCGCTGTTTTACCAAAACGACCGGCCTCGTGCAGGGGATCTCCTGCTATTTCAGGCCCGAAGGAATGGGCTCCCTGCTCTACGGCCTCCAGGCGGTGGATTTCCTCTCGCACGGCATTGTGGCCGCAAGCGCTATCGGGGCAGGCATGCCGATCAATTCGAGCGCGGCCAACTTCGCATTTCGCAAGAAGGCGTTCGAGGAGGTCGGCGGGTACGGATCGGCCGCGCAGAAGGTGGTGTCGGGCGACGATGACCTCCTGCTCCAGCGGATCGCGGGGAGCTCCTGGAAGGTCCGCTTCATGAAGGCGGCGGAAGGGGCGGTAACGACCGCTCCCACCTTTTCGGTATCCGGCATATTCGAGCAGCGCAAGCGATGGAGCTCGAAAACGGTAAATTATTCTCCCCGGCAGATTGCCTTTTTAAGCGGGATCTTCCTCTACTATTGCGGGATTGCCGCTTCGCTTGCCGTCGGGATTTTCCGGCCCGGGTACCTCGCCGTTTTTTTCGGAATGCTCCTGGCAAAGATCACCGGCGAGTACCTCCTCATGCTGCCGGGCACCGCGATTTACAACCAGAAGGGACTCCGGAAGTACATTCTCCCGGCATCGATCCTGCAGCTGCCGGTTGTCCTGGCAGCCGTGGTGCTTGGGGTCTTCGGAAAGTTTTCATGGAAAGGGGAGCGGTTCAGGAGGAAGGTATCCTGAGGAGACGGACCTGCGGTACTGTTATCGGGAACCGCATGCGTTGTCGGCGTTATGCCGCCGCCCGGCAATCAGGAAGCATCCTTCCCGCGATTATTGTCCTTCCCCTTCAAGTCGCGGATGGTGCTGCCGATAATGGTGTCGAAATTTGATTCAACGAACGCATGGACCTGTTCCGAACCGGCTGAGGGATTTTTTCGAAGATATTCGATTACCGAATGACCTGTTGACAACATGATGCTGTGAACGATCGCGGCATCGTAAATCGTACATCGGCGGCGAGCCATAGTATCTCCTCCGGACCTTACAGCCGGTGCAGGGCGCAGCAGCGCCGGCAGAATGGGAAGAGGTTTCCCAGCGCAACGGTTTTCCTGAAATCCCGCAGTTCATCCGAATTCCAGAGCTCGGCAACCGGCCGGGTGTGAATGTCGCCGAATGATTTATCCAGGAACGGGCAGGGATACATTTTCCCCTGTTCATTAACAAAAAGTTGGTAGAACTGCTTGCAGACAAAGGATCCGGCGATAGGCCGGTCCGCGACATAGGCGCCGGTATGGTTGCCGACAAACGGCGGATAGAAAAGGGATAGAAGCCCCCTGGCCCGGTACCGTTTGATGGCCGCCTTCACCGCTTCGAGTTGCTTTTCGGTAAAAGGGCGATAGGTATCCGCCTTTTCCGGAAGGCGCACCGTGCATCCGGGAAACATTTTCTGCACCAAGGCCTCTTCGCCCGGTTTTTTGTAGGTAAAGGGAATAATCGACACCCGGTCGACCCGCAGAGCGTGGCAGGTTTCAAGGATCTCACCCATAGAGTCCACATTGTCGGGCTGGAGAACGCTGGTGATCGATACCCGGAGTCCGCGCTTCTTGAAGAGCCGGATTGCTTCGGTCGTCCGCTTGAAGGCGTCCTTCCTGCCGCGGATGGCGTTGTGGATGAGTTCCGGACCGTCGATGGATATAGCGACATTTCCTATGTGCCTGAACCCGGCAATCCGGTCGGCGATTGCATCGGTTACCGCATAGGCATTGGTCGAAATTTTCAGTTCGATATTCCGGGAATCGAGATAGCCGAGAATTTCCCAGATATCGGAACGGATGAGAATCTCTCCCCCGGTCACCGCCGCGACCCTGACCGGTCCCGCATTATCGATCAACTTGAATATCTGATCGGTCGAAAGTTCGAGTTCCCTGCTTTTCGGATTCCCCTGCTCATGGCACATGATGCAGTTCAGGTTGCATCGCTGGGTGAGGATGGCATTCAGATAAAAAGGAAGCGGCAGTGTTCCGTCTTTCTTCATGTTATCCCATGACGGCTTGTAATTTCCTATGGTGCGGTTAATCGCAAATTCAATCAATCCCAGATAGTGAAGCGAGCCGATAAATAAGCGATTCATGCCTGCTCTTTCGTTATTGGTTTTCCCTGGGCGGCATTGCGAAGCGGCTGCGCTGCCTGCCCGGCGTAAAAAAAGGTGGGCACAGCCCCGACCAGACGCAGCATGGTCGCCGAAAGTGCTATTAAAATATATATGCCCAGTTGATCGGGGGTAAGGCCGATATGGGTAAACATCAGCGCCGTGAGTCCTTCGCGGATTCCCATGCCGTTGGGGGTTATGGGCACCGACATGCTGGCAATTTCGATGATCGGGATGAAGGCCAGGCACTCCAGGAAATAGACCCTTCCGGTAATGCCGGTGATAATTACCGATGCGTTGAACACCAGCAGGAACTGGATCAGGAAAGTAAGAACGAGGGTCTCGATCAGTGCCTTTTTTTTATGGCGATACCGGTATACGCCTTCCCGGATCTCTTCAATGGCGGCCATGATTTTTGCAGGGAGCCTGGTTGCAGCCAGGCTCCGGATGGGTGCCGTGAATTTTTTGGAAAATGATACGACCGCGATCAGGATGACAAGAAGGGAAAAGAAACCGATGCTCATGGTCAGGGCGCGGGGAAGCGAGCCTTTTGAGAGTGAGGCCAATCCGTAAATCGAAAACAGGAGCGACAGCATAAGCGCTGTGATCTTGCAAATCCAGGCGGCTCCCCAGCCGACTGCAGCGCCCGTCTTCTTGAGCACGAACAGCGTGCGCAATACCTCCTCCCCGGCACCGGTGGGAAGGACCGACGAGTAATAGAGAGACATGAAGTGGCAGGAAAGGCCCTGGAGGAAAGGTATCTCATCGGTAAATGCGCGAAGAAGAAGCCACCACCGGGTGCCCTGGATGGTCAGGGAAAGAAGCGTCCCGGCGAAGACCAGGGGAATGGTCCACCACGCCACTTTCGGCAGGATTTCAAAAACCATGTGGTGAAAATCGATGCGGCGGAAGATCAGGACGAAGGGGATTATGGCCACGATGAATCCGGCCCATTTAACCCAGGGATTTTTTAAGTCAGGCATTGTCCGCCGTCATTCCGATCAAGGTATTGTTCAAATATTTTAAAATATACCTTCCGAAGACCGGCAGGACGACCGATGCGGAGGAGGTGTCGAGGAGATCCTTAAGCGGGCCGGTGTTCCCATTTTTTATTTTCAATGGTCCGGTATTCGTGAACCATTCCATCGTATTTTCACTCTTTCCATAACTTCAAAATCATCAAAGGAGCAGCAACGTGGGAAAACTGACAGGGAAAGCCGTTGTGGCGCAGGGCGGAGGACCGACCGCCGTCATCAATCAGAGCCTCGTCGGAGCGGTGCTCGAGGCACGGAAGTACGATTGCATCGAAAATGTTTATGGCGCGCTTCACGGCGTAAGCGGTATTGTAAAGGAGGACTTCCTGGACCTGGCCCAGGCCACCTCCCAGAATCTTGAACTGGTTGCCCGGACGCCGAGTTCGGCCATGTTTTCGACGCGCGACAAGCCCGATGCCGAGTACTGCTCCAGGATATTCACGGTTCTCAAGGCGCATAACGTCCGGTATTTCTATTATATGGGCGGCAACGATTCCGCCGATACCTGCAGGATCGTGAGCGAGAATGCGCAGGCGGCCGGATACGAAATGCGCGTCGTGCACATTCCCAAGACCATCGACAACGACCTCCTCGTGACCGATCACTGCCCGGGCTATGGATCGGCCGGACTGTTCGTCGCCAACGCCTTTGCGGGTATCAACCTCGACAACCGGAGCCTTCCCGGAGTTTACATCGGCGTCGTCATGGGCCGCAATGCGGGGTTCCTGACCGCTGCCGGCATTTTCGGGAAAAAGTATCCGGACGACGGGCCGCACCTGATCTATCTTCCGGAGAAGGCATTCGATATTGACAAATTCCTCGGCGATGTGGACCGGACCTACAAGCAGTACGGCCGCTGCGTGATTGCCGTTTCCGAAGGCATCAGCAACGCCGCGGGCGAGGCGATCATCACCACCCTCACCAAATCCGATGAGAAGGATGCCCACGGGAACGTGCAGCTCTCCGGCACCGGGGCGCTCGGGGATGCGCTCGGCGATACCATCAAGAAGCAGCTCAAGATCAAGCGGGTACGCAGCGATACCTTCGGCTATCTCCAGCGCAGCATGCTCGGGACCGTGTCCTGCGTCGATGCACGCGAAGCCCGCGAGGCAGGCGAAAAGGCGGTCCAGTTCTCGCTCAGTGAAGGAGTCGACGGATCGGTGGCGATCCGCCGCATCGGCGACTATGCGGTCGACTATATCCTCACCCCGCTCGCGACCGTGGCGCGTAATGCGAAGCCGATGCCCGATGCGTTCATCGACGTCGCGAATTCGACCGTGACCGATGCGTTCAGGAAGTACGCCCGTCCGCTCATCGGCGACATGGCCGGGTATGGCCGGGTAGCTGCTCCTGTTGTCAAGAAGCTGCTCAATCTGTAGAAAACCGTAGCTCCGCGCGGCGCAATTCCGGAAAGATCCGGGATTGCGCCGCGATCGTCTCCCGCGCACCATGCACTGACCAGTCTATTTTCAAGGGAGTCACCCGGTGGGATTTTTCCAGCAGATACATCGCAGTATATTCGACACGGCACTGTACGCGGAGTTGCCGGCGATTCCGCGCAGCCGGAAGGTACTCTACGTGGTGCAGCTGCTTATCCTCGCATCGCTTGTCGCAGGCTTGAGCCATGCCTACTACGTGCTTGATGCGAAGCGCGGCATTGCGGCACCCCTTGAGGATGCCTTTTCCGGGATTGCGATCGACAGCGGCCGGCTGACGGCGCAGCGCGCGCTGCCCTGTACGGCGCCGCCACGCGACGTAGCTATCCTTTTCAACCGGCTTTTCGATGTGCCCTTTTCCGTTGCCCTGCAGGGTGCGCCTCCCGTTATCGTCGATACCGCCTATGCGCCGAAACCCGGGGATACGCTGCTGCGCATCGTTCTTGCAGCGAAGGGCATAGCCGTCTATAACGCCGCCGCGCTGTACATCAGCCTTCCCTACGCCGTTTTATTTCCCGATTGCCGCCATTTTTCATTTGCCGCCCCTTTTATCACGAGCTGGCTGCGCGGCAGGATCCCTTCCCTGGCAGTAAACTTCATCCTGCTCGAAGCGGTCCAATGCGGCCTGGTTATGCTCCTCTCCATCTGTTTTCTATCGCTTGCAGCATTTATATTCAGAATCGACCGCAGCCGCACCTGGTTTCACTGTATGTCAATCGCGGGGTTCGCCGTTACCCCGGTGCCGCTCGGTTTAATGCTCATGGCCGTTTCCGGAACATCGATTCCCTACGGAGGATTTCTGCTTTTTCTGGTTTCCTCGGTGGTCATGTCCCGGGCACTCAGGGCAACAGGGACCATGACATCACCGCAGAATCCCGGGGACCGCGCCAATCATGACCTTTGATATCCAGCAGAAAAAAGGCGATCCACGGAATCTTGACGGCCGCGTCACGGTGTATGCCCTGGTCGACGTCGATCCGGAAGAACTCCTGAATGCCAAGCACTCCTTCGCCTCCATGATCCACAACAGCCTCCTCGTCGCGCAGGGCAATTTCAAGGATCAGTATAACTTCCGGGATTTCCTGAAGTCCGAACTCGGCATCACGCTCGAGGATGGGTTCGAAGACAGCCTCGCCCAGCTGCTCGAACGCATGGAAGGCCTCGAATCCACGCTCGATCCGCAGAAGCTCAAGGAACGGCTCGAAAATATGGACGACATCGAGGAATTCATTCCCACCCCGGCCAAGATCGTCCCTTTTCACTCGGAAGAGGAAATTCTTGACCAGGAGGGAGATGTCTTCTTCATCGGCCGGTTCAAGTATATCGGCAACGCGGTGCTCGGGGTGCAGGCGCTCCCGATGTTTTACCAGGCAAAGTTCCGGGAGCAGGAAGCCGGGCGAATCCGGGGCGAAATCGAGTCGATCATCACGCAGATCGAGCGGACCGATACTCCTCCCGCGGCAGCCCCGGGGGAGACCATCGAGGAGGCGCTCCTGAAACGATTCATTCCGGATTTGCTGTACTACCGGCACGAACCGCATACGTTCGCGGAAAAAGCCGCCGAACTGCGGTCCTTCCTGAGCCGCTACCGGTTCCAGGAAGATGTCGAAGCGATCATTTCCCTGCTCGGCGCTTCCGGAGAATTGACCGATAAGGACAACACCCTGCTCGCGCTCTATGCAAAAAAAATTGCCTGCGTCGAGAAAGAGGATTTCCAGACCGCCGACAGCGTCACGCACGAAATTCAACGCCTGCAAAACCCGAACCCGCTATGATCCATCCGACCGCCATGGAGAACGACCTCTCGCTGGTTTACCGGATTCTCGACCAGACGCCCATCGGCGTCGTCATCCTCACCCCCCTGCGGGCTATCCGGTATGTCAACTTTTACGGCGTCCGGATATTCGGCACCGACCGCCGGGCGCTCATGGGCTCCTCGATCGACTCCGCCCTCATAGACTGTCCGGGAGAACGCGGCTGGCTCGAACTCTGGTCATCGGTAATTACCGGGAGGGAAGGGGAGACCATGATCGCCATCTCCCGCCCCGCCGGCGACCAGGTCACCTGCTCGCTCACCGCCTTCTTTCTTCCCGCCCATGGCGAAGACGAAGAGGCGGTGGTGCTCATAATCAAGGACCAGACCAGCGAACTCCGGGTCGCCGACCAGCTCGAAAAGAAGAATATCGAGATGGCGAAGATGAATACCGAGCTCATCCGCTCCAATGTCGAACTCAAGCGCCTTGCCGAGATGAAATCAAATTTTCTGAGCATCGCCAGCCACGAGCTCAAGACCCCCCTGACCTCCATCAAGGGCTACTCCGATATCATCATCGATGCCATGCGGGACCGCCTTGACGAAGGCGTTTACCGCATGATCGAGAGCATCAACCGCGCCGCCGACCGGCTGCATAAGGTGATCGATAATATCCTCGACGTGACCCGCATCGAACAGAAGAAATTGCGGCTGAAGCCGGAAATCTTCGACCTGTGCGAAGCGGCGCGCGACTGCATCGAGGAAGTAAACCAGGTGGCCGCAAAACGGCAGATAGCCTTCACCTGTCTGTTTGCCGACGATGTCCCGGAGTTCTGCGGCGACCGCCAGCGCATGCAGCAGGTCTTTACGAACCTTTTTACCAATGCCATTAAATTCTCCCCGGACGGTTCAACGGTCGACGTCTCGATCACCCGCGAAGACGGTGAGCAGATCCATATCGAGGTCGTCGACCGCGGCATCGGCATCGACCGCGTCGAGCATAAGCATATCTTCGATCCGTTCTACGAGGTCGGCGACATCAGGCGCCACAGTACCGACCAGATCAAGTTCCTGGGAAGCGGCACCGGGCTCGGCCTCTCTATTGCCAAGGGCATCGTCGAACGGCACAACGGGCGCATCTGGGTCGAAAGCGAAGGCATGAAGCCTTCGGAGTTCCCGGGCAGCCAGTTCCATATCGTCCTTCCCATGAACCCGGCCCTCGGCTCCGATAACTTCGAGCGGGAATTCAACTCCGGGGATGCAGCCGGTGGAGAAATCCTGCACGTCAAGACCGAGGCGGACAGCGAAGAAAAACTCGGCATCCTCCTGATCGACAGCGACCGCGAGACCGTGGAGGTTGCGCGCATGGTACTCGAGAATGCCTTCGAGGTCATTGCCGCCCCCACCAGCGAATTCGGGCTGTCGCTCGCTTTCCAGTATTCCCCGTCGGTGATTCTCATAGATACGCTGCTTCCGGGCCTCGACGCTTTCCGCCTCTGCAGCCTGCTGCGCAGCCAGGAGGAGACCCGGGAAACCCCCATTATTTTCCTCTCGTCGGTTACCGACCGCGAAGAGATCGAGAAGTGCTTCGCGGCAGGCGGCAGCGATTTTCTCATCAAACCCTTCAGCGGAAGGGAGCTGATCCAGAAGATCTGGCAGACGTTGATGAAGAAGAAGACGGAAGCCTATACTTAGTTGCAAGGCCTTTGGCACACCCCCTCCTGCGGAAGTGGGCGGCTATGTTCGCCTTCGGCGAACGCTCGCCCACTCCCGCAACGCTCACATTAGGTAGAAAACACAGGTAAATCTATAAAAAAGGATCGTGTGGCCTGGATCTCCGATCCAGGTGCTTTTAAATAGGCAGATAACACAGGGAACGGCAAGAGCAAGAATCGTGTGGCCCGGGTCTATGACCCGGGAGCCTGAGCACCTCCGCAACGCCTCCATTAGGTAGAAAACACAGATAAAAAAGAAACCGTGGTTGTAAATTTGTAGGGGTTCAACATGTTGAACCCATCAAACTGAGAGCAATTCCTTCACTTTTCCCCACCAATATGGTTACTACTCAGGTAGGTGGATAGATTGCTGAATTTGCCTGCGAATCCCCCGCCTTCGGCGCCCCCTTATTAAGGGGGACAAAGAGGGGACCTGTCAAGGAATTGTTATCGTTTATGTGCTTTCTACCATAGGGGAGCTTTGCGCGGCTCCGACCAATAATGTATTTTAAAATCATGAAATTTGGAGCATAGCATTCCAATTTTCACGAAAACAGCCATGTTTATAACCCGAAAATCCGAGCCCATAATTCGCAATGCTATCCAGGAAATGCCGGTGACGGCGCTCCTCGGACCGCGGCAGTGCGGTAAGACCACGCTCGCGAAAGCCATTATCGCTGGACGAAAAGACGCGCTCTACCTGGATCTTGAAAGGCCGGACGATTTCAGGGCCCTCTCCGATCCCCAGGCATTTTTCAGGATGCATGGCGGAAAAATGATCTGCCTCGACGAGATCCAGGGGGTTCCGGAGATCTTCCCGGTGATCCGGACCGTCGTGGACGATGCTGAAATCCGCTGCACCTTCCTCATCCTTGGCTCGGCGTCGCCTCACCTTCTGCGGCAATCCTCGGAATCCCTTGCCGGCAGAATCAGATACATCGAGCTCACCCCGTTTCTGGCGGAAGAAACGGCCGGAACGGATGAGGACCTTCGAACACTCTGGCTTCGCGGCGGGTTTCCGAGAAGTTATCTTGCGAAATCGGATGATTCGAGCTTTGAGTGGCGCGAGGACTTCGTCCGGACCTTCCTTGAGCGCGATATTCCCTCGCTTGGCTTCCGAATTCCTGCCGAGGGGATGCGCCGGTTCTGGACAATGCTTTCCCACCTCAATGCCCAGATCCTCAACCGGTCCCGGCTCGGTGAATCGCTCGACATATCGCACCATGCCGTGCAAAACCATCTCGATATCCTGACCGGCAGCTCCATGGTTCGCGCGCTCCAGCCTTTTGAAAGCAACGTGCGCAAGCGGCTGGTCAAATCGCCGAAAATTTATTTCAGGGACACCGGTATCCTGCATGTGCTTTCCGGGATCCGTACCGGGCGCCAGCTTCTTTCCCATCCGTCATACGGCTCCTCGTGGGAAGGCTTTGCGATGGAGAGTATCTGCGCTGCGCCGGAGATCTCGCGCCGTTGGCGCCCCTTCTTCTACGGCGCCCATGGCGGCGGAGAGATCGACCTCATTCTCGATGACGGGCAGAGGAGAATCGCCATCGAATTCAAGGCGTCGTCATCCCCGTCGCTGACCCGTGATTTTTTCACGGCGCTTGCGGACACGGGAATCGAGACGGCGTGGGTTGTAGCGCCGGTAGTGAGGCCGTTTCCCCTGCAGAAGGGGATTATGGCCGGGACTCCGATGGCTTGCATTAAGGCAATATCCGGGGAGATGAACTGAACCTTGCCCCATCCATTCTACTCATCAGGGAGCTCATGTAATGCCACGATTCACTAAATCTGAATTGCTGAGACTTCAAAAGAAATATAAGACCGATGCCGAAATAGGCAGAAATTTCAACATAACCCGGCAGTACATTCATTTCCTGAGAAAGCTTTATGCTATTCCACCCATACCGGGTGCCAGAACTGTTTTTCCACCACCACGTATCACCAGGGATGAATTCGTCCGTCTGCAAAAGAAATATCATTCCGATAAAGCCATTGCTGAAAAGGTTGGATTATCGGCCACCAGGGTAGGCGACATTAGAAAGAGCTACGGCATTCCATCAATAGTCCTTGATAATACCAGGCGTAATGCGAAAATCGTTTCCATGGCTAAAAAAGGAATGACGGGGACGGCTATAGCCAGGGAATTTAAGATGGCGATTCCGTATGTTTGCAAGATAATAAATGATGGGGGAGTCAGGCTGAATAGAGGTGCTCCGGTAAGGGTAGGGAACCGAGCTTAATGCCCTTGGTGGGGGAACCTCGCTACGCGGGTTCCCCCTGGCCAAAGCCT
>PLTF01000135.1 GCA_003164335.1 Fibrobacterota bacterium | reverse complement strand
TCAACTAATTCTGGGACATCTCCTAATTGTGCGATGCTTTTCGGGTATGGCCTGACCGATTCTTCCTCTTTGTTGGCAGCTTGGCCACCATAATAAATTGCAACGTTGCTTTTTTTCAAAGTGTATCGCCAAAAAATAATCGCGTTCCCCGGAAACGATCTCTCGACCTCATGATATTCGCCATAGATAAAAGGATAGATGAGCCAAAAATTGAGATGTCCATGCTGACTGTATAATCCACAGCAGATACTATCCCGTATTGTTACATCTATGGAATACTGCGCACTATCGGGGGTTGAAACAAATTTAAACAATCCCGATCTGCCGGCTTCCAGCGAAAGACTTTTCCTGATGAAATCACCCTGGTTTTCCAACAGGACATTTTTCCCGAGATCGCATTCGTAATCGAATTTCCAGGAATTTTTAAATAATAATGGAAGCACTGTCGAACGAATGGGACAAACAACGACGGAATCTTCGAGATCATCCTCAAAATAAATCGAATCGAGATATATTGTAACAGAGGTTTTATTAGGCACCGGCCTGGAATCGTGCAGGTAATATAGGGTATATCGATTTGCGGAAATGGATCTCTGCAAATCCAGGGCGGATCCGCATCCAAACATCGTTAAGGCAATGGCAAGCAGGGCAAACCGCATGACCGGTCCGTTCTAGTAAGTGTATTTTAATATTTTAACCCGAATGTCGATAATATCCTTATTGACCTCGCTATAATTACAATCCAGGGCCTGCTGGTATTCACCGATAATATCCTGCAAGGCAGCGGGTTTCACCCGTTCCGAAAGGCAATCGGCATACAGAAGCTTCTTCAGGCAGTTGCCGGTGTCGCGTAATCCTTCAAGGGCGGTGTATGCTTCCGCATAATGCTTTTTAAACATGCAGAGGATTGCCAGACTTAGCAAATAATCGTCCGCCGTTCGATCGGTCCTCCTTGCCAGGTACCTTCCGGCAGCGCCGATTTTATGATGCTTCAGTAGCTTCGCTACATTTGCAATTACCGCATCAGAATCCGAAGAGTTAATGTTTATATATTTCAGATAATTCGGAGTGAAGTTGTTCATTAAGTCGGTATACTCCTCGTTTGTAGTAATAACGTAGCGATTTGAGGAGCAGTTGAAAAGGAAGATTATTGATGAAAGAATTAAAAACTTTTTCATATCAATTCTGCCTGGGCGAAATGGACAATCACTTCTATGTTTCTTTTTGTGTTTTTTATTGCCGGCGGAAGTAATTATAAGATTTCGGGAATTATTCAATAATGCCGGGTTTGGTAATTTGGTTAAAATAAATCCAGCGTTACTGCTCAGGTAGGTAGATCATTTCATGGTTACCTATTTTGTCCACAAGGCAAATATGAAGAAAGGATGCGTGATGAGGAAAGACTGTAATTCAACGACAAAACATAAGCCTGACGGCTGGTCGCCTTTACGGGTTTACAATATCTTTCAGGTGTTTTCTACCTAATGGGAGCGTTGCGGGGGTGGAAGAGCGTTTGCCGGAGGCAAACATCGCCTTCCACCTCCGCAGGAAGGGGTGTGCCAAAGACCCCGCAAGCCCGGCTTTGCGGGCGCGGAGGCTTTGGCCAGGGGGAACCGCCTAGCGGTTCCCCCACCAAAAGCACCAAACGCACTAAATGCACCTATACTTATTATTCCGACCTCACCACCGATGCAAAAATCTTTACCACTGTCGGCTCGATCGCAATGAAGCCGCCGGAGATCGCGAACTGCTTTTTCTCGTCCCCTTTAGCAATGCGAACCGTACCAGGCACGAGGTCGGCCATGAGCCGGGTATGGCCGGGCAGGATGCCGAGCTCCCCGGAGAAGCCCGGCGCGACGATGAATTCCGGGTCGTCACGGTAGAAGACCTTTTCGGGCGTGATTATTTCGCACCGCATAGTTTTCATCAGGCAATCTCCCGGGCCTTCTGGATAACCTCTTCGATCGGGCCGGCCATGAAAAATGCCTGCTCCGGCAGATTATCGTGCTTGCCGTCGATGATCTCCCTGAAACCCTTGATGGTATCGGCCACCGGAACGGAGGCGCCCTTGATGCCGGTAAAGGTCTCGGCCACCGAAAACGGCTGCGAGAAGAAGCGCTGGATCTTGCGCGCCCGCGCCACCACCTGCTTGTCCTCGTCCGAAAGTTCTTCGACGCCGAGGATGGCGATGATGTCCTGGAGATCCTTGTAGCGCTGCAGGATGCTCTGCACCTCGCGCGCCACGGCATAGTGTTCCTCGCCGACCACGGTTTTATCGAGCATCTTGGAGGAGGAATCGAGCGGATCGACGGCCGGATAGATGCCTATATCGACTATCTTACGCGAGAGCACGATTGACGCATCGAGGTGACCGAAGGCGGTCGCGACACCCGGGTCCGTGATATCGTCGGCAGGAACGTAAATCGCCTGCACCGAGGTGATGGAACCGTTCTTTGTGGAAACGATGCGCTCCTGCAGCTCGCCCATTTCGGTGCCGAGCGTGGGCTGGTAGCCCACGGCGGAGGGCAGGCGGCCAAGCAGCGCCGAAACTTCGGCGCCGGCAAGAACGTACCGGAAGATGTTGTCGACGAACAGCAGCACGTCCTGGTTTTCCTGGTCGCGGAAGTACTCGGCCTGGGTGAGGCCGGTGAGTGCGACGCGGAGTCGCGATCCCGGCGGCTCGTTCATCTGGCCGAACACGAGCACGGTTTTATCGATAACCTTGGATTCCGACATGTCGAGGTAGAGATCGTTTCCTTCGCGCGTCCGCTCTCCGACGCCGGCGAACACCGAGACGCCGCCGTGATGCTTGGCAACGTTATGGATGAGCTCCATGATGACCACGGTCTTGCCGACTCCCGCACCGCCGAAGAGGCCGACCTTGCCGCCCTTCTTGAACGGCGCGAGGAGGTCAATGACCTTGATGCCGGTTTCGAACACCTGCGGCCGCGTCTCCTGATCGAGGAATCCCGGCGGGTCGCGGTGGATGGGCAGCATGATTTCGGAGGATATTTCGCCTTTGTAATCGATGGGCCGTCCGGCGTAGTCCATGAGCCGTCCGAGGCACGCCTTGCCGACCGGGACCGAGATCGGCTTGCCGGTATTGACAACCGTAAGCCCGCGGGCCATGCCCTCGGGAGGACCGAGCACAATGGCGCGTGCGGTGTTGCCGCCCATGTGCTGCATCACTTCGAGGATCACCGTCGAATACTGCTCCCCGGCGCCGCCGGTACCCTTATCCACGGTGAGAGCCGTATAGATGGGCGGAATCTCATTGGGCGGAAATTCGACGTCGACGACCTGACCGAAAACCTGGGTAATTTTGCCTGCAGCCATTATTTCACCACCTCGTTGGTTGCTATGATTTCTGCTATTTCTCTGGTAATGAGCGCCTGACGAACCTTATTCATTTCAAGGGTAATGGTTTCGATGAGCGTGCCGGCGTTGCGCGTCGCATTGTCCATCGCCCGCATGCGGGAGGCAAGCTCGGCTGTATACGAATCGCGGAGAATGCCGTAAATCCTGGCCTTCAGGTACATGGGCAGCAGGGTCTGGAGAATCTCCTGCTCCTCAACCGGTTCGGTGATCGTGCAGCGGTACATTGTATCCGCGGGCGTTACCGGCACTATGGGAAGGAGCCGTTCGACGGTGAGCTCCTGCTTGATCATGGACTTGAAGTGGCTGTGGACGACCACCAGTTCGTCGAGCCCGTTGTCGAGGTAGAGGTTGATGGCTTCCTGGCCGATCGTGTCGGCCATCCCGAAATCGAACCGGTTGAAAAACTGGGCATACTCGGTCTTGACCGGTATCGCAGACTTCCGGTAGTGCTCCACCGATTTGCGGCCGACCGCCATGAGCACGCCGGTGGTTTTCGCATTTTTCGCGATAAAATTATCCCCGGCACGGAGGATGGCGTTGTTGAAGTCGCCGCAGAGTCCCTTGTCGGCTGCAACCACCATGATCCCGACCTTGGAAGCGGGTACCGGCGCAGCGCCGCCCGGCATGCGAAAGAGCGAAAACAGTCCTCCCCCTTTCCGGGCTCCAAGGAGCGACAGATAGGCGGAAGAGACCTTTTCCAGCTCGGCCTGGTAGTAGCGGGCATCGTTCATCGACCGCGAGGCGCGACCGAAACGGGCTCCGGCAACCATCTTCATGGCCTTGGTAATCTGGCGCGTCGAGGTGACACCCTTGATCTTTTTCCGGTATTCGGCGAGTGAGGGCATGGCCTTAAACCTTGGCTTCCTTTGCGCCTTTATAATCCCTGAGCGCCGCTTCGAGCCGCGCCTTGATCCCGTCGTCGATCTGCTTCGTGTTCTTGATATCGGCGAGAAGGTCCTGCTGCTTTTCCTGCAAGTACGTGATGTAATCCTTCTCCCACTTCCGGATGTCGTCTTTGGGCACGTCGTCGATGTATCCGTTGACTCCGGCGAAGATGATCGCGATCTGGACCTCGACGGAGAGCGGCTGGTACTGATCCTGCTTCAGGAGCTCCATGATCCGGGCACCGCGCGCAAGCTGGGCCTGCGAATGGCTGTCGAGTTCCGAGCTGAACTGCGCGAACGAGGCGAGGTCGCGGTACTGGGCGAGATCGAGCCGGACGCGGCCCGCCACCTGGCGCATGGCCTTGATCTGGGCATTTCCGCCGACGCGCGATACCGAAAGACCGCTGTTGATTGCAGGCCGCTGGCCCGAGAAGAACAGGTTGTTTTCGAGAAAGATCTGGCCGTCGGTAATGGAGATGACGTTGGTCGGGATGTACGCTGAAATATCGCCGGCCTGGGTCTCGATGATCGGCAGCGCGGTAAGCGATCCGCCGCCGTTCTTCTGGGAGAGCTTGCAGGCCCGTTCGAGCAGGCGTGAATGCAGGTAAAACACGTCGCCGGGATACGCCTCGCGGCCGGGCGGACGGCGAAGCAGGAGCGAGAGCTGCCGGTAGGCCTGGGCATGCCGGGTGAGGTCGTCGTAAACCACCAGCACATCCTTGCCCTCCCACATGAACTCTTCACCGATGGCGCACCCTGCATAGGGAGCGATGTACTGGAGCGCCGCGGGATCGCTTGCCGTACAGGAAACGACGATGGTGTATTCGAGCGCGCCGTTGCGTGCGAAGGTATCGACGATCTGCGCAACCGTCGACTGCTTCTGGCCGATAGCCACGTAGATGCAGACGGGACGCCGGGTCTCGTTTTTCTGGTTGATGATGGCATCGACCGCCAGGGCGGTCTTCCCGATCTGCCGGTCCCCGATAATGAGTTCGCGCTGGCCCCTGCCGATCGGGATCATGGAGTCGATGGCCTTGATGCCGGTCTGGAGGGGTTCCTTGACGGGCTGGCGCTCCATGACGCCCGGCGCGATGACTTCGATGGGACGCGTCCGGTCGGTCTTGATATCGCCCTTGCCGTCGATGGGCTCGCCGAGGGGGTTGACCACGCGGCCGAGGAGCGCTTCGCCGACCGGCACCGACATGACTTTACCGGTGCGGCTCACCTCGTCGCCTTCGCTGGTCAGGTTGGCGTCGCCGAGCAGGATGCATCCCACGTTGTCGTTTTCGAGATTGAGCACCATGCCGTGGATGGAGTGCGGGAAGCTGACCAGCTCGCCGTACACCGCCTTGTCCAGACCGTAAACGCGCGCGATGCCGTCGCCCACCTGCATCACATAGCCCGTTTCCCGAAGATCAAGCTTGGAAGCGTAATTCTTCAGGGTCTCCCGAAGAATGCCGGTAATCTTTGATGAATCGATCGCCATGCTGTCGTCCTTATGTAGAAGAAATTGTCGTCAGTTTCGAACGGAGATGGTCAAGATCCGTCTTGATCGTATTGTCCATGATCATATCCCCGATTTTAATGAGCATGCCGCCCAGGAGCGATGGATCCACGCTGAAGAGCGGTTTTATCGTGCCGCCGAGATACGCGGTGAGCTTTTCGACCAGCGCGTCCTGCCGGGCCGCCGACAGGGGCTGTGCACTCGTAATGCCGACTTCGTGAATGTACTGCTCCTCTTCGGAAAGGCGCTGCATCTCCTCGGCAATGACCGGGAAGATAAACGACATCCGCCGGTTCAGAACGTCGCCGAGGACCCGCCAGACCACGGGCGTAAACGTTGCCGCTGAGGCTGCCCTGAGGGCATCGAGCTTGTCGCTGTTCGGGATTGCCGGATGATTCAGGAAATTCCTGAGCCCCGCGAGCTCTTTCCCGGCGTCGCCGAGACTTGCGAGATACTCCTGGATGTCCTTCCGTTCTCCGGGTGCCAGGCGATCGAAGATCCGCGCATACTCCCTTGCAAAGAGACCATCGCTCATTACGCCCCCTGGACCCTGCTCTTGGATATCTCTTCCAGCATCTCCTGGAATTTCCGCTCTTGCACATCGCCCGAAACCGGTTTGGAAAGCATCTTTTCGGCAATGGCCATTGAGATTGAGACGATCTCGGAGCGCATCTCATTCATGATCCGGCGCCGCTCGTGCTCGACCTGCTCGTGGGCCTTCTTCTGCAGCTCCATTGCCTCGGCATGCGCAGCCGCCAGGAGTTCTTCCTTGACCTTGCCGGCATCCTGCCTGGCCAGGGCAATGAGTTCGGATGACTTCTGCTCGATCTGCTCCAGCTTTGCATGGTACTCGGCTTCGAGCTTCTGGATGGCAAGACGGGTGTTTTCGGCATCCTCAAGCGTCTTCCTGACCTTATCCTGGCGATCGCGGACAATCTGTATAATCGGCTTCCAGCCGAATATCCATACCACAGCCAGGGCGATCAGGAAGGTGATCACCTGGGAAAGCATTAACTGCCAGTGAATTTCAGGCATAGTAGTCCTCTCTGGACAATCGGAATGGGCGCTCCCGGTTTAAGACGCCTCAGCCGACGACTTTCGCCGCAAACGGGTTGGCATAAATAAAGAGAATGGCCAGGAACAGAACATAAAGAACCTGGGCTTCAATCAGGGCGAACCCGATATACATGGGCGTCTGAAGCTTGGACTGCAGCTCCGGCTGACGGGCAATACCCTGGATGGCGCTCGAAATGACGAGTCCCATGCCGATACCGCAACCGCCCGCGGCGAGGCCGATACCGATGCCCGAGGCGAGAAGCGAATTACCGAAAAAGGTTGCCGCCGCCATGCTGCCGCCCGAAGCCACCGTATCGGCTGCGGAAACAACGCCTGCCCCTGCGAGCAGGAAAAGCTGAACCAGTACTTTTTTGGTCATGAGACCCCTCCGTAGATGAGATTAGGTTTAATGTTCTTCCATGTGAACGGCACCGGCGATGTAGGACATCGAAAGCACCATGAATACGAGCGCCTGTATGAATGCAATAATGAGTCCGAGCAGCATGATAAACGGCCGCAGGACCAGCGGCATTATTGTAAGACACTTGTCAAGGGTCAGCGAGCTCTGGAAAAAGTGGAGCATCAGCAGGGCGAGAATGCTGAGGAACAGCTCCTTGGAAAAGATGTTGCAGAAGAGTCGCAGGCCGAGCGATAGCGGCCTCGTGAAAAAAGAGATGATTTCAGTAACGGTGAGCAGGATCGAGACCGGAAACATGTACCAGGCAAGCTTGGGTCCGCTGAACTGCTTGAGATACCCGATACCGTTGTACTTGAAACCGAGAACGATGAAGTAGAGAAAAACCATTATTGCAAGGCCGAAGGTCAGATTCGGGTCCGAGGTCGGCGATACGAGCCCGGGAATGAACCCGATAAGATTGCCGACCAGGATAAAAATGAAGAGTCCGATGAAGAGCGGGTAATACTTTCCGGCTTCGGGGCCGATTATTTCATCGGCCATGGTACAGACATAGTCGATAGCCATTTCGAGCACCGCCTGCATGCCGCCCGGCTTGCCGGCCTTCGCTTTCCGCAGCGCGCTGCGCGCAACGGCAATCGAACCGATGATGATGATAGCCCAGACGATCCAGGAGAAATACAGCAGGGTCAATTCGTGCGGCATGTGCGGTATTTGCGGAAAATGCCACTTTATGCTGTCAAAATCCATTGCCCCATCAGACATTCCTTCATCCCTCCGACGGCGGTGTCGGTCCTTGCCGCATTTTATTCAGAAAGAAAAACGTCGATGCCGTCATTCCGGCGAACATTCCCAGCAAGAGCCCAATGCCGTTAATTTTAACAATGAAAACCGCAACTGAAAATACCCCGATCATGACCGCGTAACGCAGGACTGCACCGGGCAGATATCCGGTAGCCAGCCCATTTCCGCCCGATTTCTTCGGGAGCAGGAGGGTATACACCAGCACACCGAAATAGGCGATCCCAATGCCCCATACCACTCCGGTGATAAGGTGGCCTGCCTTAAGCCTCCAGAGGGTCAGGCCTGCCAGCGCCGCTGCAAGGATGAGACCGATCGAAAGCTTTAAAAAAAGGTTACTTTTTGGGATCATGCTTCGAATCGTCCTTGGCCATCTTCTGCACCTGCTTATAAATCTGCAGGAATCCTGCAAGCGTCCCTATGAAAAAGAACACGATTATAAAAATCGGCGTTGTCCTGAACCATTTATCGAGAAAATGACCGATGACCGCCCCGAGCGCGCTTGCAAACACCAGATTTATCCCGAGCGTCGAAAGCCACAACCAGTCCTGCCGGGAGCGGGCATCCCCGCCGCTGCCGGGATCTTTCTTATTTGTCATGATAGCGCTCCGGAACAGACTTTATAAATTACTATATCGGCGGAGCAGCAGTCACCTATCTGTATCATTGTACTTTATCGGCGCGATTAATGCAACAATTTTGTTTATACAACCTTAGCCCCGGGCGTGGGGAAAATGGTTTCAATGATGCAGGGAATCGGTTCATTTCAAGAGCGTTGGAGAGTTGGAGGGTGGGAGGGTTTAAAAGGCAAAAAAAAGATTATTGAAGATCGCGGGAATGCCGTGCATGGCTCCGCAAGGCCGCCTTTTTGTATTCTTTAACTCTCCAACCCTCGAACCCTCGAACTTTTTTATGGAGACCTGACCCATGGACCTGACTGCCCACCCGCACCGACGCTTCAACCCGCTACTGGGCGAATGGATCCTCGTATCGCCCCATCGGACAAAGCGTCCCTGGCAAGGCAAAACCGATGCCCCGCAACCGCCGTCGACCATTACCTATGACCCCTCATGCTACCTCTGCCCCGGGAACAGAAGGGCCGAAGGCGTCATAAATCCGGCCTATGACGGCACTTTTGTTTTTGTCAACGATTTTTCCGCTCTCTACCCTGAAGTTCCGGAAGAGTCGCTCAACCTTGCCAACCTCCTGGTAGCGGAGAGCGAGGGGGGAATCTGCAAGGTGCTCTGCTACTCCCCGCGTCACGATCTGACCATGCCGCGCCTCGCGGTTCCCGCCATCCGCCGCGTGGTTGATATCTGGGCGGAACAGTATGCCGCGCTCGGGGCACGGAATGAGATCCGTTTTGTGCAGATTTTCGAAAACAGAGGCGCCCAGATGGGCTGCTCGAACCCCCATCCGCACGGCCAGATCTGGGCCGACGAACGGGTACCGGTCCTCCCCTCCCGCGAGGGCGAACGCCAGGCCGATTACCATCGATCAACCGGGTCGTGCCTGCTCTGCGATTATCTTGCTCTTGAGCTTTCAAGGAAGGAACGGGTCGTGCTTGAAAACGATACCTTCGCCGCCCTGGTACCCTTCTGGGCCGTCTGGCCCTATGAAGTGCTGCTCTTGCCAAAGGTCCACTACGGCAGCATTATGGAAATGGATGACAAGGCGCGAAACGATTGTGCCGACGCACTCAAAAGAATCACGACGCGGTACGACAACCTGTTCCTCATGAGCTTCCCGTATTCCATGGGAATCCACCAGAAGCCGACCGACGGCGAGGATCACGGGGAATGGCACTTTCACCTTCACTTCTACCCGCCGCTCCTGCGCTCGGCAACCGTCCAGAAGTTCATGGTCGGGTACGAAATGCTTGCAATGCCGCAGCGCGACATAACCGCGGAGCTTGCTGCGGAAAAATTAAGGGGCTTAAGCGAAGCGCATTATCTGGGTACATGAAGAAAAGGAGTTACTACTCAGGGAAGTGTAATAAATAGCTGCATTTTCGGAACAAATCCCCCCGCCTTCGGCGCCCCCCTTTTTAAGGGGGGATAAGGGAGGGATCTTAATTTTACAAAGCCGAAAACCCGCTATTTACATTATCAGGCAAAATTACCTATATTTTACCATGAAGCAGCAAGTTGGGTACCTGGGGACATGATGGAGGCGAGAAATAATGAAAAACATCCTGCTATTAAAGGTTAAAGAGGCGATTCTCAAAATTGAGCCTTCCGCCGATGTGATTCTATATGGTTCGCGCGCACGCGACGATTATCGGGAATATTCCGATTGGGATTTTCTGATTCTTTTGGATGGGGAAGTTGATACCGCCCGTACCGACCGGATTCGTCGCGTTCTTTTTGATATTGAGTTGGACACCGATCAAATCATCGGGTCAATTGTTCGCAGTAAACAAGAGTGGAATAGTCCGAAGTACGCCGTCGTGCCGTTGCATAAGAATGTTGAACGGGAAGGGATTCGGCTATGATTGGCGAGCTGGGCGATCTTATTCGATACCGGATCGCCAGGGCACGAGAATCTCTGAAGGAAGCCCATGTGCTCGCCGAAGCAGGACACTGGAATGCCTGTGTCAATCGACTCTATTACGCCTGTTTTTATGCGGTATCCGCCCTGCTAAGCACCTATGAGCTTTCTTATTCAAAACATTCGGGAGTCCGGTCTTGTTTTAATCATCATTTTGTGAAGACCGGAATGGTTTCAAAAGAAACGGCGGTTATTTATAATTCGCTTTTCGAGAGGAGGCAGGAGGGTGATTATGAGGAATTTATTACCTTCAAAGAACCTGATGTAAAACCCTGGATTAAAGATACGGAATCCTTCGTTAATGCCATTCAAACACTCATTGACCAGAACATGAAGAAAAATTAAGGTGTTTGCTTCCTACTCACCGCACGGTAAAATTATCCAGGTACACGCAGAACGGCTCTTCTTTCCCGGCCCGAAGCTCGATTATGACGTCGGGTGAGGCGAGATCATCAACTAAAAACTCCAGCGTCTCATGACGCCACGCAGGGAACTGCGCGAGCAGGTACCGGGATGACTTGTAGTACCGAAAGTTCTCCCCGGTATAAAACCGCCATTTTCCATGCCCGCTTTTCATGCGGAGCTGAATTTTTCCGCTGCCCCGGATGTCAAAGGTTATCATGCTCCTGCGTGAGCGGTTGAGCAGCGGCAGCCGCATGACCGTCCTCGCCGCAACGCAATTCTTCTCCGGCGCCGCCCCCTTGACCCACAGGCAGCGGCGACCGGCGGCGGCGTCAATGGGTTCGCGGGTAACGGTAAACCCGGTCCCGCCGGCAAGCCACTCCTGGCCAGCCTCTTCCTGATTGCCGCTCTGTGCGGGATCCGCATTGCCGACTCCGGTTGGTACGGTCGACTGCGAAGCCGGCTGCGATCCCCTCCGCTCGACCAACTTCAGGAATACCGGCAGATGATCGGAGTACCCTTCTCCGGTAAAAAACCGGCGTTTGCCGAAGCCGCGCATCTGCCAGCCGAAGGGTTCTCCGCCGCGCAAAAGCCTGCCGTCCCAGCGAAAGGCGGTAAATGAGGAGTCACAGTAGGTAAACGTGGTTCCGCATATAAGCTCCCGGGGAAGGAGAATGTGGTCGGGAGTCCCGGGCATACCGCGAAAGCTCATGCTCATGCGCTTTTCAGGAAGAAGGTCGAGCCAGGGATCGAAATGGATACTGCGCCCATCGCGGCAGAGATCGGTTTTGGAGACAAAGGTGACCCGGCCCGTCGAATCGGAACGTGTGGTTCCGAGGACATTATTAAGCCCGGTGATTCCTTTTGTGTCATCGAAACCCCAGGCGCGGAAGGTGCGCCACTCATCGTAATCCGAATTCAAGTCACCGATTATTATGTAGGGTTCCCCTCGCCCGTAAAGTGAAATTGTCCGCATAAGCGCCTGGGCCGCGCCAAGCCGTTCGGACTCCGGCTGGAACTTGGCCGGCCAGTGGTTTACATATATGCGAAGGGCGGATCCGTTGCAATCGAGATTAGCCTCGAGGATATTACGGGTTGGAAGAAGCGAGAGGGAGCGAAAACCATGATTTTCCACGATAGGAAACCGCGAGAGAAGGGCCGGGCAGTTGACCGGCTTGCCGGGCTCGTCGGCAATCGCGCAGTACGGGTAATCGACACCCAGCTTCCGCGTTGCCTGCTGCAGATCCCTGAGCGTGCCCCTGTTCTGCACCTCGGCAAGGCCGATGATGTCAAGGCGCATTGCCGCGATTACCGAGGCGACCCGGCCGACCTTGATATCGTAGAGCTGCTTGTTCCAGCTGCCCGAGCCGGGACGGAATTCCGGGTACTCGTTTTCGTTGTCTGCCAGACCGAAAAGATTCTCAACGTTATAGAACCCAATGGTGATCGTATCAGGAGCGCTTGCTATGCCGGAAACGGTTCGCAGGGCGGGCCCGGGGAAATATCCGGTGTTCCGCTTTTCATGGCGGCAGCCTGGTATCGTCAATACCATCGCCAGGAAGGCAATGGTCAATGACCATAGCTTTATCCGGATACTTCCTGATTCTTGACGGAAACGGGGAGCCATGCTTGAGGAAAAAATACAGCTTTTTCGGCTCGTCACGCCCGATTGATCGCCGTGCACCGGCCTTGCGGGCTACCTCCTCCCGAATTCGGCAGGTGAAGCTCCCCGAAGCCTGCTCCCGGCAATGCGCCCGGAATGCCCTTTTATTTAGTCGCTTCAGGGACCGCCTTCAGGATTTCCGAGTCTGCAGGCATTCCGCGCTTTAAATAAACGATCGTGCCGCCCGGATTGACCACGAAAACCGTTCGCTTGATAAAAAGCAGTCCGTCACACCCATAGATTTTTGCCGTTATGCGGTGCGGATCGACAAGGAGCGGGAATGGAAAACCATGACGCTGAGCGAATTTCCGGTGAGAAGCGGTATCGGCGGGATTGATGCCGAAAACCTTGATATTTTTCGCTTCGAAGCCGGAAAAATCATCCCGCACGGCGCAAAGCTGCTTCGTGCATCCCGGCGTTTCGTCTCCGGGATAAAAAATCAAAACCACATAGTTTTTTCCGGCAAAGTCGCTCAGGCGAACGGTATCGCCCATTGCATTCTCAAGGGCGAAATCCGGGGCTTTATCGCCGATTTTCAAGGACATGGTTGAACCTCCGGCTGAACAGGTGGAGAGTGCTGTAAAAACGGTAATAAAGGGGAGAATTAATCGAAAATGCATGCCGGGCCTCCGACGAAACAGGTGATGATTTTACTTAACAGCATAGCCATTTTTCTGCAAATAACATGCCAGGGATTCCTATGAGGACCGTTTCGCATCCAGGTGCAAAGCCAATATGTCTTGCCGAAGGTAAAACCGGACGAAATTGAAGCTGCCGCGAGCTGAAAAGTGCTCGCTGCACCTCAAGGGGAACATCCAGAGATGGGCTTGGCGGTTTTTATACCGGAACCTTTACCGCCTCGGGCCGGGCAAGGGGTACTACACTGTACTGCTTGATGAATTCTTCGGTTTTACGGTAAGCTTCATCATCGGGGTATTGGCGCGGCGGGTGCTTGCAGAAATACGAGGACGGGCCGATGAGAGCACCCCCGAGACCCGCATCAAGCGCAAGTTTCACGCAGCGTATCGCATCGATAGCGACACCGGCAGAGTTGGGCGAATCCTCTACCGAGAGGCGGAGTTCCAGGTTCATGGGCACATCGCCGAACAGACGGCCTTCCATCCTGATAAAACAGACCTTCTGGTCGTTCTGCCAGGGAACATAGTCTGAGGGCCCGACGTGAATATCTCTTTTGTCCAAACGCACTCCTGCAACCGACTGCACCGCCTCGGTCTTGGATTCCTTTTTGGATTTGAGGCGGCTGCGATTGAGCATATTGAGGAAATCGGTGTTGCCGCCGGTATTGAGCTGGTAGGTACGCTCGAGTTTGACGCCCCGCTTCCGGAAAAGGTCGGTCAGGGCCCGGTGTGTGATCGTAGCACCAAGCTGAGCCTTTATATCGTCGCCGATAATCGGCAGCCTTCGCTCCTTGAACCGCGCTTCCCATGCAGCATTACTGGCAATGAAAACCGGCATATTATTTATAAATGCTACCCCCGCATCGAGTGCTGCCCCGGCGTAAAATCCTGTTGCGGCTTCGGAGCCTACGGGCAGGTAGTTCAGGAGGATTTCGGCACCGGTTTCCCGAAGGATCGCGACGACCTCTTCATGCGACGGCTCAGCTTCCTGCGCAAGGACAAATGAATAATCCTCCTCATAGTCCTTCATATGCTCGGCAATGCCGTCGAGCACCCTGCCCATTCGCACGACGGCTCTCGATTCTGGCATAGTCGGACAGAATATTGTCGTACAATTGGGCTTGGCAAAAATGGCTTCGTTGACCTCGCGACCGACCTTCCGCTTATCGATGTCGAATGCCGCCACCACTTCTATATCCGAGGGTGTGAACCCGCCGATTTCCCAATGCATGAGTCCGGTCGCTTCGGCCGACTTTTTTTGACGATAGTATTCGATCCCCTGGAGGAGTGAACTTGCGCAGTTGCCTATACCGATAACGGCAATCCGAATTTTATCCATGTTTTCCTTGAGCCTCCACACGAGTATTGCCGCCCGGCCGCATAGAGCCCCGGGAGAATTGCGGTTATTGCATCAAACAATGATTTCGTACATTCAGGATATTCTCTTCGCCGGCAGCGAAGAATGGCCGTAGAAATGTTAAACTACTCAATTCAAGAGGTTAAAGTCAAATACGGCACCGCTAAAAAGGATAGGGGTTCATTATCTGGATGACGCCCCGATCCGTAGCAAACCACAGGTTCCCTTTTTCATCGCTGTGCATTTGGAACACCTGGCTTATCGGAACCCCGAACGGCGTGGGATCAGGCATCCAATCATCGCCGTTAAACTTCAGGATTCCCTTTTCGGTTCCAAACCATATCCGGCTTTGTGAATCCACCATTATGGTTCGAATACCCGGCTGCGTATCCATATACGTGTTCCATTTCTGCCCGTCGAAGGTGTTGACATCCTTATCGCCGACTGCCGCCCAGAGCACCCCCTTGATCCGATCGTAAGCCAGCGCCCTGGTATCATCATTCTCACTCATGCCGTTCTGT
Organism: Fibrobacterota bacterium; assembly: GCA_003164335.1. GTDB lineage: Bacteria > Fibrobacterota > Chitinivibrionia > Chitinivibrionales > Chitinispirillaceae > BOG-1184. Next base: position 8,158 of record PLTF01000135.1, on the reverse strand, counting down.
GAGGTGTAGGTTGTCCAGGCGGCACCGTTAAATAAGCCTATGCCTTTATCGGTCCCGACCCAGACCTTTCCCTTATCACTGGCAAGAGCCTGTATTTTATCCGAAACCAGTCCGTTTTTAACGGTATAGTGCTTCCAGGTCTCACCGGCGAATACATCTGCACCGCTATCGGTTCCTGCCCAGATTGAGCCATCATCGGCCGCAATAATGGTGTTGACCCGATCGTTGGAAAGACCGCTTTTTGCTGTATAGACATTAATTTTTGTCCCGCTTTTCACTGCCAGGCCATGAGGTCCGCCGAACCAGACTCTCCCCTGCCGGTCCGCTGCGATCGCGACAATACCCTGCGCCGGCATGGACCCGATCATAGAGTATATGGTTTTTTTATCGCCATTCATTGGAATGGAAATTATGGAGGATTCCGCAGCGCACCAGATGATATCCGTCTGCACGGCAAAGGCGACAACCGGGCCGCCGGAAGCATAAAGACGATAATGGGTTGCTGTCGCAGCACCGGTGGTATCGGCATGAGCACCACCGCCCTGGTTCTGCGATGATGCCGACAGGGCAATTGCAGCCACCAGTGCAGGTATCAATAGTCGCTTCATAATGATTCTCCTTTTATCATGCCGATAAAAAATACGAAGCATTAACCGGGACGTGCAACAAATTTGGTCCCAAATAGTCTCGCTCGGGCTATTGTCCGACGGTTTTGATCAATCAGTGCATGATTTGCGAGTACATCCAGAAATTGGCCATGACCTTCTTGACATAATTTCTCGTCTCGGAAAAAACGATGCCCTCAATCATGAGGTCAGGGTCTTTATCCCTGCCCCGCTCCTGCCACTCCTTCGCTTTTGGCGGACCGCCATTATAACCGGCCAGGGTGAATTCGCGGCTGTTATCAAACTCCTTCGAGAGCTTGTACAAATAATACGTTCCATAGCGAATATTTACTTCGGGCGAATACAGTGATTCAATCGAAAAAGGCTCCCCGAGCTCGCGGGCAATGGTTTTTCCTGTCGCCGGCATGATCTGCATGAGGCCGATTGCCCCTGCAGGCGATACCACCTCGGGATCGAATACGCTCTCCTGGCGAATAACCGCATAGGTAAAACTTGGGTCAAGATTCCACTTCAGCGCCTCGGTTTTCACGGTCTCAGCCCATGGCTTCGGGAAAAGAAGCGTTCGGGCGGGAAGCGGGAGGCGTCCCCTCTCTTCTGCCGGCAGTCGCGCCAGAATCCTGCGACCTGCCCGTACACCCTGGGTAATTGCTCCAACCGACCGATAGAGTCTGGCCATGCGGAAAACAAGTGAAGGACTTCCCTTCATAGCTTGCTCAACCTGCTCGAAAAAAGTTTCCGCATCGGGTATCCTGCCGATAGTCGCGCTTACGATCGCCCGCCGGAGATTGATGCTGTCCTCGAATGACATCGCCCTCCCGGAGGGCGGACAGAGCGAATCGAGCAGTCGGATTGTGCCGGCTGTATCCGATACGCTATCAAACGGGGATGCCGCCGGTACCGAATCGTGCAACTCGGCAAGTATCATTCGCGAACGATAGGCATAGTAGTCAAAGGGATCAACCGTAATTGCTTCGCCGAAAGCGTCCCTGGCTGCTTCAAGGCTGTCGAGCCCGAGCCAGGACTTGCCCTTCCAGAACAACGCTGCAGGAAGGATTGCCGATGCGCCGTGCCGGCTCTCCAAAAACGAAAGCTGGTATAGTGCCGAGTCGTACTTATGCTCTTCATAGCTGCATAGTGCATGACGAAGGATCGCCTCGTCTGCATGACTCGACCGGGGATTTATCTGGTATATTTTCCTGAAAAATTGGGCGGCTGAATCCGGATCGCCCCGTTCTACCTCGATCCAGGCTCGCCTCCACAGTATTTCCGCCATGCCGCGGTAGCGGGGCGAATGAGCGATAAAGCGGTCGTACCATAGTGCAGCACTATCAAGATTATCGAGCATCTTCCAGGCTCGGGCTATGAGAAATCCGATTTCGGCCTCATACCCGTAGCGATGGATATACAAGCTCAGGGATTCGACTGCCTCCTCATTTTTCCCCTCGCTGAATAATAGTTTTCCCTGAATTTTGAGGTATTTCTGCTTCCCGATCACTTTCACGAAGTCCTTCCGTTCGTGAGCATCCCCAAGCATCCGCTCGGCCAATCCATACCGGCGATACTCCGTCGCTATGCGCGACAGAAGAAAGAAACACGAGGTGGTGAGTGCCGTCACCGGAGGGTTTCCTTCATCGATGCTTGTAATAACGGCGGCCTGAGAACTATCGTCGAGGGCAGTCAGCGTGGTGATCACCAGGTGATTGACCTGAGACCACTCCCCAAGCTTGACAAGGGTATCAATCCTGGAACATACGGGGTCCAGGGAAGGCGGTCGGTGGGCCTTCCACCACCGGCAATATTGCCGACGCAGTGAATCGGTACGGATTCGCAGGGTATCGTTGAGAACAATATCGTGGATTTTGCGATAGATGGTTGCCCGATAGCGGGGCGGCAATGGCATTGCCATGACTTGTTCGTAGCAGCCGACCGCACTGTCGAACCGTTTTAATTTGACGCAACAGTCGCCTAACCCCTCCCAGGCAAACGGCGAAAGCGCGGCATCGCGAAGGGGCGATCCGGCGAAGCACGGCATCGCCCTGTCCGGGTCACCGGAAAGCAAGTACACGGTGCCGAGCCTGAAAGCCCGGGAAGCGGTATCCCGGTCTTCGGGATGCTTCAGCATGCTGTCGATAATCTGCGGGTACGTAAGGTCGTGGAAGGCGCCGGTTCCGTTCCAGTTTATGATTAAATCCGCCGATTGTGTCTGTTGAGCAAGTCCGACAGAAAATAAAACCAGAAGCAAAAAAACAGCTCGGCTGGATTCGGTTCTATAAGGCATTGAGCATTGTCGGAGGATGGGATTGAAGGGATTTGGTTGCTGCTAATCGAAAATAAATATAAACTTTGCCGGGGCTTCAAATTCGGCTTACAGGGAATAGGCGTCAATGGTGATATCAAACCTGAAGGAAGCCGGAGGCAGGGGGATGACCTGTAGACCCCCTGCTTTTACATTGAGGGAATGAATCATTGCAGGATTCTTACCCGGTCAGACTTGTTTCATCGAAAGAACCGCCACGGGCCGCGAACATTTCCTGCACCGTACTTCAACATCGCCGTGATTGTTATAGAAACTTCCTCCCTGAACAGAATAATCAGTATGTGAGGAGCCGTCATGAACTTCGACCGTTACGACCCCGCCGCACTTTTTGCAACCGAATTCCTTTTTGCCGGACATAAAAATTCCTCCAATGGTTTTTGGTGATGTTGGTTTTATGTATAACGCGACTACCTGAAACCGCGCTAAAATCCCAATCTTCTGGATGACTTCTCATTTTTTTCAAGGACCTCACGCTTCAAGGCTTGAATGAAGCGCTGATGGGAAAGCTCAGACCTTTCGAAAAAAGCATTCTGCTGGTAGACAATTTTAAAATCTCCGGGTGTTAGTGCGGATATGGACCTTATTGCTCTGATTTCCGAGTCAGCCGGACTACCAGCGATTAGCGGGGCCAGATAACGGCGGTAAAATTCCATATTCCCATCAGGGCCAAGATAATCGAATTCAAGCTTGATATTAAATCGCCGTATTGCGGCACTATCGAGGAATTCTTTAAAATTCGTAGCACAGATCAATATTCCTTTGAATTCCTCCATATTCGTGAGTAACTCATTGACCTGAGTTATTTGCCATGATTGCTCGGCGTTATCGCGCATCATAAAAAGCCCATCCGCTTCATCAATTAAAAGGATGGCCTTGTTCTTTTCAGCCTGAGAAAATATTTTTCTGATATTTTTTTCAGATTCTCCAACCCACATACTCAGAAAATCGCTTGCTCGTTTGACGATGAGACGACGGTTGGTATGGCGAGCGATGAATCGCGCAAATTCGGTTTTGCCCGTACCAGGAGGACCATACAGAAGCATATTCATATTTTTGATCGTCATTGCATTGGCGTTGTTCTTCCAATACTCATTAAATTTTTCTACAAGGACAATCGTTTCCTTCAAATCCGCCTTAATGGCAAGTCCATCGAGGGTATAGATAGGAGAGTTCATTTTTCGTTCATCCGTCCTCACCTTACCATAATCCAGGAGTTTTCGATGAGCGTTCAGAATTTCCCGCGACACGGATAAAACATTCTCCTTATTCTCGCCTTTTTTTATCATTTCCGCCGCATTCCGGACCGCAATATCGACGCCACCTGCGCTTATTTCATATTCTGAAGCGAGTTCCACCTGTTCTTCATCGGTGAACAAATTGCATATCCCGTGCTTCTGCAGATTAGAATTCCAGATCCGTTGCCGTTGGGCAGAATCGAAAGCCTCGAAGAAAACGGAATAATCGAAGCGCCTCATCGTGGACTCGCGAATAAAGCGATAACCATTTGTTATCCAGAAAATAAGTGTCTTTGAATCATCAAGTAATTTATTTATTTGTCCCTTGTCTACATCTGATGACGTCAGCATAAACATTGTTTCAGTATTGAGCATTTCATCCGCTTCATCGACAACAATAATGGACCGCAGCGGATCGACATTCCTTTCGCAGGCAAGAAGTGCTCGACGTCTGAACGGAACTCGGTTTTCGGGCGGAGTCTCTTCTTCATCGATATTATTGATCTCATAAACCGACCGACCAAGATGTCTGCCAAGGGATCGGCAGAATTCCGTTTTCCCGGTGCCAGGTTCGCCATAGAGGAGGATATTGATCCCGCGTGATTCCGGTTTATTGGCAATGAGTGTAGTAATCGCATGCAGGTAAGCTTTATCAATGGAGTGATTCTCAAGCGGGATTGAATCGCCCTTATATTCCGAAAAATATCGACCAAGCAGGGAGCTATCGCCATATCCTTCAAGATAGCCGAATAATTCTGTGGCGATAGCCCGATCTTTGTCGAGAAGCCCTGACCGCAAAAGCGGCGAGCTGTTTGCCAGATTTCGCGCGATATCTGACATTTGCAAGCCGGTAAGCATACTGACCGGTTGGATGAGAGGTGTTGGATAGATGGCGGAAATTGCATTTAAAATCTCGCATACCGAATTAAATAGGCTGTCGAAAAAGCTGTCAATCTTCTGTAGATACAATAACAGCAATATCTCTTTTCCGGAAGCATCGATATCGAACAAAGAGCATATTTTTTCGAGCCTTGTTTCCAGAATATCCTCTGGGACAGGAATCGCCTTTTTCTTGCGGAGAGCTTTCAGTTCACTGATAATATGATGAAACAAGACCGGACCAGCCTTTCCGCCCGCTTCTCCATTTTCAAAGAGTTGATAATACATCTCCTTCGGGGAAAGCGATTTAATCTCTCTGGAAGAAATAATCCTCGGAAGGTTTTTTGCCTTTTGCAGCAGTAAAATTCGATTGAAAAATGCTCGTTTTGCCCGGTTTGGAATAAGCTCAATGCACCGGTCGAGAATCTGTTGCGTTGAAATATTGCATTTCACCTCCAGGAGGTTGACTACATATTCAAGTTTTTTCCTGTTCTTAAGCAGCCCTGACTCAGAGACAGGAATTCCCAGAAAACTCTCTGTCTTTCTATATCTTTTATAATGGGCCTTATGCTTTCCTACCGTGGCCGCATCCAGGTATATGCCGTCATCCCAAGGCATTTTATCTCTCCCTTGTTTATTGCCAGATTTCCAATCATGATATTCGCTTCATATTCTTTTGCATAGCGGTTTCAATAAATCCCTTTTATGCTATCACCACATTAATGCTCGCCGGCGATATAACGGTTTTGCCGAGCGTTTGAATTAGCGGATGTCCTTTGATTTCCTGTATTTTTTCCATGTCTAAGTTATAAAACCGAAGCTCAATAATTGGTTCAAAAAGTTCCAATTCTTCAAGTGAGGTACGGAGTTCATTCCATGATTGTTCCAAATGATTCTTTTGTGTTTTATTTTTTTTGTCAATAGAGACTATTGCCTGAATGTTCTGATTTGGTAAGAAAACATCAGGAAATTCAAGCAACTTGGAGCAGGCAGAATTTCCCGGTTCAAAATCCTGAACGGAAAATTGTCGCCCATTAATCATCACAACCAGGTAGCACTTGATTTCGGGATTGATCCCGGCCAACCTGTTTTTTGCCAAGGTTATGTTTTCCCGAATTTCAGGCAATTTCATGAGGAATGCTCCGATTATGATGGACAAGAATAAGATAGTAGGCATGAACGACAACTAATGACGGGAACCCGAATTATTTTATTGGGTGGAGGGAAGCATGAAACAAAGAGCCACAGAGTTACCGAAATACCAGCGGATAGTCGAAATCTACGCCTTTCTGATCCGAAACCAGGGGCGACAGCATACGGTTGATGAGATCAAGAAGTACCTTGAAAAAGGCGGCGAAGCGGAGATGGATATTTCTGAACGCAATGTTCAACGTGACCTCAAAGGCCTTGCAGAAATTGCGAACAGCTGCGTTGAGGCTAAACGGGAAAATGGCCGGCTTCACTATTTTATTGAGCCGGATATGCGAAGAAAATTATCCCTTCCGATCCAGCAAAACGGGCTGCTCGCCTTTTTCCTACTGAAGAGGCTACAGCCTTTTTTCGCTAAAAAGACGCAAACGCTCGACCCCCTATGCGAAAAAATTGCCGATTTGGCAAGTGATGCAAATTACGATATTTTTGAGGACCTCGACGAAAAGCTGAAAGATTCGACCTTTCTGTTCGGCGGCGAGTCTTCGCTCTCTCTCGACGGAGGGATGTTCAATATCCTACTGACCGCGCTTGCTGGCCGCCGAAAGCTCAAGATTTTATATGCAAGCCCCGGCAGGTCGGAACCAAACGAAAAAGTTATTTGCCCGGTCAAGCTTATACTCTACCGTGGCGAACTGTATTTCAGCTGTCTTCCGATGGCTGGAAAGAAAAGGGATTTCTACATCCGGCTTTCACGCATTGTAAAGGCTGAGCTTAATGGAGAACCGTTCCTTCCCGACCCTAAAGACCTTGAACGGATCGAGAAACGGCTGAATTCGAGCTTCGGCCTGCTCGACGACGAAGATGCAAAACCGGAAAAAATCGTTATCCGTTTCCCGAAGGGCGACTACTACAAAAGGATATTGAGCGAGAGACGGTTTCATAGGACACAGGAAATAAATGAAGACAAAGATGGAAATGTCATTCTGACAATGGAAGCGCCGGTAGGGTTTGAGCTGGTGAACTGGGTGATATCGTGGCCGGAAGGAGAGGTGCTGGGGCCGGAGAGTTTACAGATAAAGTTGAGAGAGATGGGAAAGAAACTACTGAGGATGTATAAAGCATAATGACGCATTTTTCGCTAATTTTTTTGAATTGAATATGCAAACGCGTACCAGCTAATTGCAGGGATAAATTTGCCTGGTTCATAAGGTTCGTGATATTTCTTATGGAGAAATAAAAGGGCGCTCCAATTAGGTTTTTTCTTCATTCCTCCGATTACTTTATCATGCTGGTTTTGCATCTGACTAAATGAAAATCCATTTATAGTTTTATTATTTGAATAATGAATTAAGAATAAAACAGCAATTCTCATTGACCCTATATTGGAAGACCAATTTTTTACTTGGCCTTTTACAGTATTCAGTTGATTAACTACTGATTGCCATTTTTTATTAGGATCTTGCGATACTGAATCTTTCCAGCAGCAATTCCACGAATGCTTAACTTCTATGAAATAATCAATCGGAGGACTTCCATATTGGCATGTGTAATCAACCCAACCTTTGCGAATTTTATTTTTTATTCGCCTCTGATTCTTATGAAGCAGAACTCTATCCAGAGGCACTTCCATAAATACGGTTTGCGTTAATTTAGACAAAGCGGGACATAGAATAGATGATAATTGTCGTTCACCATAATTGAATGGCAAATAGTCAGCTCGATCATAAAATGAATAAGCTGTTTTGATAGATCCAATCATAAATTGTTTTAAAAATCCATTTAGCCTTCTATACCCTTTGCTGCTTTTACGGGAATAAATTTCAATCTGTCCATAACCCCTAATATTTTTGGGCATAACTTTTCCTAAGAAAGGTCATTACTATTTGCTATTAAGCAATCCGGCAAAATCCAGATTGGTTTATGCTATAAAGGAACGAATTAAATTGTAC
>PLTF01000080.1 GCA_003164335.1 Fibrobacterota bacterium | reverse complement strand
CCGCCATAGCGGTTCCCCCACCTGAGCAGGAATGAAAACTACTCCTCATCTCTCCACCCCCAAATCAGGCAAACGGTATTTTAATAAACTATAGGTAAGTCCCGATAATCCAACCCCCCTCAGGGAACGCGTTACCATGCCGTTTTTCGAATCGACCATTGCCGAAGCAGCGCTGCGAATGGCACGGGGAGAGCTTACGTGCCGCGACGTTGTCGAGCGCTCGCTTTCTCTTATAGCACAAAAAGACCCCGGACCGGACGGCCTTCATTCGTTCATAACCGTCACCAATGAGGCCGCCATGCGCCGTGCCGAAGAGCTCGACGCACTTCCCGAAGCCGAAAAGGCGCGCATGCCGCTTTTCGGCATTCCGATTGCGTTGAAGGATAATATGTGTACCCGCGGCGTTCGTACGACCTGCGCCTCAAAAATTCTCGAAAACTTCGTGCCGCCCTACGATGCAACCGTCGTGGAGGCGTTGCGCGATGCGGGCGCGGTCATCGTCGGCAAGACCANNGACCAATCTCGATGAGTTCGCCATGGGATCGAGCACGGAAAACTCCGCCTTCGGCGTGACGCATAACCCTCATGACCCGGAATACATTCCCGGCGGATCGTCCGGCGGAAGTGCCGCAGCGGTAGCCGCCGGGCTGGTACCCGCCGCGCTTGGCTCGGACACCGGCGGTTCGATCCGGCAGCCGTGCAGCCACTGCGGCTGCGTGGGGCTCAAACCGACCTACGGCAGGATCTCGCGGTATGGTCTTGTCGCCTATGCCTCCTCACTCGACCAGATAGGCCCCATTGCCTCGGACGTACGCGACATTGGCCGCCTTCTCGAAGTCCTTTCGATTGCCGACGAGCGCGACTCCACCAATGCGAGGATGCCGTACCGGGACCGCGAATCGACCTACGACGGCGACCTATCCGGTGTTACCATCGGGCTGCCGCGGGAGTATTTCGGCGAAGGGCTCTCCGACAGCGTGCGCGGCGTGCTCATGCGGCTTCTTGACGGATTGAAAAGCCGCGGGGCGACCACGGTCGAAGTCTCCCTCGCCAAAGTCAGCTATGCCGTTGCCGCCTATTACATTATTGCTACCGCCGAGGCCTCTTCGAATCTTGCCCGGTTCGATGGTGTCAAGTACGGCTATCGCGCGGAAAACCCGGCCTCCCTCACCGACATGTATTCCCGTACCCGGCAGGAGGCGTTCGGTGCAGAGGTAAAACGCAGGATCATGATCGGGACCTATGTGTTGAGTTCGGGATACTACGATGCCTACTATCTCAAGGCGGCCCGCCTGCGCACCCTCATCGCCCGCGATTTCGAGCGCGCATTTACCCAATGCGACCTCATCCTGTCGCCGGTAGCGCCGACCCCGGCATTCAGGGTGCACGAAAAGGTAAGCGATCCGCTCCAGATGTACCTTACCGATATCTATACGGTATCCGCCAACCTGGCCGGTATTCCCGGCATCAGCGTCCCTGCAGGAAGCTTAAACGGGCTTCCCATCGGTGCACAGTTCATGGCGCCGCAGTGGCATGAAGACTCCCTTATCAAGGCGGCCTATGCCGCCCAGTGCCTGGGGCGGTGACCGCGGCATCGGCCCTCAGGGGGCGAGCCGTGTGCGCGGCTTGCGCAGCCGGTGCGGCCCTGGTCGTTGCCGGGCTTATCCCCGGATGCCTTTCATCAACAACCCGGTACGGGCATCCCGGCGAGGAGTCGGCCGTTCAGAAGGAGCGGCTTGCCCCGCTCTTCGATACCTCTCTCGCGGCAGGCCGCAGGGCGCCCGACACCCTGCGGCTGTGCAAAGTCCTCGCCTCGTATCTCGGTACCCCCTACCTTTACGGAGGGATGTCGCATGACGGCGTCGACTGCTCCGGGCTGGTCTGCCTGGTATTCCGCGAAACCTGGAATATGCGGCTTCCCCGTTCCGCGACCGGCATGGTGCAGGTCGGGACAGCGGTCCCTCTCGATAGTGCACAGCCGGGCGACCTGGTATTCTTCCGCTGGGGATATTTCGGCGGGCCCGATCATGTGGGCATTTACACCGGCGCGGGACGTTTTGTGCATGCCAGCACGCGGCTCGGGGTCATCGAGAGCACGCTTGCCGACAATTATTACGGGTTACACTTCATAGCGATGAGGAGGATGGAACCGTGAGCGTAGCCTTTTCCGGAGAACGCGGGGCCTTTGCCGAGCTCGCGGCCATCGAGTACTTCGGTCTCGGGGTCAAGCGGTCGGCGGTTCCGGAATTCGCCGATGTCTTCAGCGGCGTGAAGCGGGGCGATTACCAGTTCGGCGTGGTGCCCATCGAAAACTCCCTTGCCGGCAGCATCCACCAGAACTTCGACCTGCTGCTCGAAAGCGGGCTCTCGATCGCCGGCGAGGTGCAGCTCCGGATCCGCCATTTTCTCATTGCGAACAAGGGAACCGATGCGAAGAAAATCCGCAGGGTCCTGTCGCACCCGGCCGTATTCCCCCAATGCCGGAAGTTCCTCAGGAAGCACCCGTCGTACCTGCCGGTGCCGGTCTCGAACACCGCGGCGGCGGTCAAGACCATCCTGACCGAAAAACTGTGCGATGCCGCGGCAATCGGCTCGCTCCAGGCGGCCATCGATTTCGATATGCAGGTATTGGCCCGCAATATCGAGGACAACGCCGGGAATACCACCCGGTTCCTGGTGGTGGCGAAAAAGCCGAAATTCCCTCCGGCAACGGTAAAGGACGTCAAGAGCTCCGTTGTCTTTTCAATGAAGCACATTCCCGGAGCGCTCTACAAGTGCCTCAGCGTCTTCGCCCTCCGCGACATCAATCTTTATAAAATAGAGTCACGCCCGGTGCTCGGGAAGGGATTTCAGTACCTCTTCTACCTTGACTTCGGCGGCGATGCCCGGCACGAGGCGCAGAAAAATGCGATCAACCATCTGCAGGAGATCACGACGTTTTACCGGTTCCTCGGGTCGTACGCGATAGATGCGCCGCGGGACCCCAAGTATGGGAAGCGGGATTAATAGGAAGTTAAGAGCTTTTGGTGGGGGAACCGGGCTTACATCAAATGCCCTTGAGGGGGGAACCGCTAAGGCGTTTCCCCCTGGCCAAAGCCTCCGCGCCCGCAAAGCCGGGCCGCGGGGTCTTTGGCACACCCCCTCCTGCGGAAGAACGAGGCTATGCCTGCCTCGCTATCGCTCAGCAGGCGCTCTCGTTCCTCCGCAACGCCTCCATTAGGTAGAAAACACACGGAAAAAGGCCAAACGAAATATTGTCACACAGCAATTTGTTTGAGAGGAATACAGAAGACATCACATCTCAATCCATCGAGCCTTACGGTATGTCAGTCTCCAAATAAAGAAGGCACCCTGAAAAGGTGCCTTGTAAAATCTAAAACATTGGAGACATCCCTATTTCCAACTACTTGAGTCGCTTCTCCTTGGCAGTGATTTCTTCTGCTTTGGGGAACGTTTTATCGACTTTCTCGTCGACAGCGAAGAACTTTTCATAAAATCCTCCTTAACGCAATTTCCGATTTAACACAGGCAGCATTTTCTTCTGCCGTAATAATACTACGGATAGCGAGGGGGAAATATGCAAAGCGGTGATGATAATTATCATCAGGGGTTTAAGTGGCAAGGACTACTAATCAGAACTATTTGCGAATCGCCTCCCCCTTCCGCTGGAAGGGGT
>PLTF01000087.1 GCA_003164335.1 Fibrobacterota bacterium | reverse complement strand
GCGTTGCGGGGGAAAAGGAAAGGCTTCAGGAAAAGATTTTAACCAATTCTTTTTTATCGTCTTTTCCCTGTGTTTTCTACCTAATGTGAGCGTTGCGGGAGGGGAAAGGCGTTTGCCAGAGGCAAACATAGCCTTCCCCTTCCGCAGGAAGGGGTGTGCCTAAAGACGCGTGCCTTTCGCGGCTTTAGGCCAGGGGGAAACGCCGCAGGCGGTTCCCCCACCAAGGGCGGTAACAACGAATTTAATATTATTTAGATTGGTAATTTGCTCCCGCCTCCCGTTCCCGAGTATTTTTTGGTGATTTTCCGGGACAATCCTATATTAGGGTAAGAAAGTAGACGATGTTCACCGGCCTCATTGAAACCATCGGCACCGTTGTAGCCGTCGAGCGGAAGGGAAGCGCCCTGCATCTCGGCGTCCGCCCTCTTGATCCGAACCTCGTCGCCGCCAAGGGGGCTTCTGTTGCCGTCGACGGCGTCTGCCTTACCGTGGAATTTTCCCGGGGCCCAGCCCTGTTTTTCACCGCAGTGGGTGAAACGGTCGGACGGACAACGCTTGCGGCCCTCAAGTCCGGAAAAACGGTCAATCTCGAGCGGCCTCTTGCGGCCCAGGGACGGCTTGACGGCCACATGGTGCTCGGCCACGTGGACGGCGTGGGAACCATTGTCGCCGACCGGACCGAAGACGCCGGACGGCGCCGGACCATCGAAGTGCCGAAGGCTCTCCGCCGCTTCATGGCCGAAAAGGGCTCGGTGGCGATCGACGGCATCAGCCTGACCATCGCCGAAGCCGGCACCGCCACCATTGCCGTTGCGCTCGTTCCGCTCACACTTACCGCGACGACCATGGGCACCAAACGTATCGGCGACCGGGTCAATATCGAGTGCGATGTCATCGCCCGCTACCTCGACCGGTTGCTCTCCGGTACCCCCGCCGCACCGGCGAACAGGACCGAATCGCTTCCTCAGCAGATGGAAAGGTTGGGATTTTGAAAGATTTTTCCGGCATCAGGCAGGTTATCGACGAGTTCCGCGAAGGAAAATTCGTCATCATCGTTGACGACGAGGACCGCGAAAACGAGGGCGACCTTGCGATAGCGGCGGAAAAGTGCACGCCGGATGCGATTGCGTTCATGGTTCGCGAGTGCCGAGGCCTCGTCTGTGTCGCCATGGAGGGGAAGCGGCTCGACGAGCTCCAGATCCCCATGATGGTCTCGGACAACACCTCCCGCTTCGGCACCGGATTTACCATCTCCGTGGAGGCTCGCGAAGGTACCACGACCGGCATCTCGGCAGCCGACCGCTCCACCACCATCCGCAGGCTCGTGGATCCTGCCGCCCGGCCCGACGACTTTGTCAAGCCCGGCCACATGTTCCCGCTCCGCAGCCGCGAGGGCGGCGTCCTTACCCGGTGCGGCCAGACCGAAGCGGCCGTCGACCTCGCCCGCCTCGCCGGGCTCTACCCCTCCGGGGTCATCTGCGAGATCATGAACGAAGACGGCACCATGGCGCGCATGCCTGAGCTTCGCCCCTTTGCGGAGAAGCACGGAATCGGGATCGTTTCCGTAGCCGAGCTCATTGCCTATCGGCGCGCAAACGAGCGGTTTATCCGGCTTGTCGCCCAGACCAGCCTCCCCACCTCCTGGGGCGACTTCGAAATTCTTGCGTATGAGGAACTTCTCTCGAACAATACCCACCTGGTGCTGCGCAAAGGAGCGGTCAAGCCCGGCGTTCCGACGCTTGTCCGCGTTCACTCGGAGTGCTTTACCGGCGACGTCCTCGGTTCGCACCGGTGCGATTGCGGGGAGCAGCTCCACCGGGCCATGCAGATGGTAAGCGATCGCGGCGGGGTGGTGCTGTACCTGCGCCAGGAGGGCCGCGGCATCGGGCTTGTCAATAAGCTCAAGGCCTATGCCCTCCAGGACAAGGGGCTCGATACCGTGGAGGCCAACGAATCGCTCGGCTTTGCCCCGGACCTGCGCGACTACGGCATCGGCGCGCAAATCCTCGCGGATCTCGGCATCACCTCCATCCGCCTCATGACCAACAACCCGCGCAAGATCATCGGCCTCGAAGGGTACGGTCTCAAGGTGGTGGAACGCGTGCCCCTCGAAATCAGGCCGAAAAAAGAGAATGCGCGATATCTTTCCACCAAGAAGGAAAAACTCGGACACTTACTCGAAGGAGGTACTGCATGCCAGCCGTGATGGAAGGGCTCCTTGACGGATCAGGAAAACGGTTCGGGATCGTGGTCAGCCGGTTCAACGACCTGATTTCGAAAAAGCTTCTCGAAGGCGCACTCGATTGCCTTCTGCGACACAAGGCCGACCGGGAGAGCATTACCATCGCCTGGACTCCCGGCGCGCTCGAAATTCCCCTCGTCGTGCAGCAGATGGCCGCCTCCGGGAAGTTCGACGCGATCATCTGCCTGGGCGCGGTCATACGCGGCGGGACGCCGCACTTCGACTTCGTCGCCTCAGAAACGTCAAAGGGCATCGCCAAGGTCAGCCTCGACCGGAATATTCCCATTATAAACGGCGTCCTCACGACCGATACCATCGACCAGGCCATCGAGCGGGCGGGCACCAAGGCGGGCAACCGCGGATGGAATGCCGCCCAGAGCGCCATCGAAATGGCCGACCTGATGGGAAAACTCCAGTCGCCGTGAGGCCGGACCGGGCACTAACAAGAGAGAAAGACATCCCTCATGACTGAACAAAAAAACGGCAGCCCCTCCGGAAGCCGGCACAAGGCGCGAGAACTCGCGCTGCAGACCCTGTATGCCTGCGAGGTCAACGGCATGGCCGAGTGGAGGATCATGCTCGACCGCATCGGCGAGGGACGGTTTGTCGCTCCCGACAATAAAAAATACGCCGCCGAACTCGTCGGGAGGACCGTGGCTTCACTCGCGGCAATCGACGAGGTCATCGCCCGTCATGCGGCGAACTGGGAGATGAAGCGCATGGCCGCGCTCGACCGCAACGTCCTGCGCCTCGCCACAGCCGAGCTGTTTTATTTCACCGACGTCCCGTTCAAGGTGGTGATCGACGAGGCGGTGGAGCTGGCGAAAACCTATGGGCTCGACGAGTCGGGAAAATTCGTGAACGGGATCCTCGATTCCATCCACAAATCCGGGGAGATGCCGTCGGACTCTCCGGAGGCGGGAACCGGGGAGCAGCGGGGCTCATGACGCATGCATGATCGTCGGAAACAGGAAAAAAAACCGGCAGCGCCTCCGGGCAGCAATCCGGAAAGGAGCGCATTCCGCATGCCGGGCCTTGCGCGTTTGCGGGGAATCCTTCCCTGGTGCATCCTGGGCGGCGCACTTGCCGCATTCTACTGGCCCATCCTGAGCGCCCAGGGGTGGCTCTGGAACGACTTTCCGGAACAGAACTTCATCTACAGGCTGTTCGCCGCGGTCAGCCTGAAGCAGGGCGTTTTCCCCTTCTGGAACCCCTACGTCTTTTCGGGCATGCCCTTTTTCGCCGATGTCCAGGCGGCGGTCCTCTATCCGCTCAACCTGCTCCTGACGCCCTTCGCCTCTGCCGACTGGCTGAGCCCGCTCCTTGTCGAGTACCAGATCATCGGGCACGTTTTGCTTGCGGGCATTTTCATGTACTGGCTCTGCCGCGACCTCGGGCTCGGGCTTGCAGCATCCCTCTTCGGCAGCATTACCTTCATGTTCAGCGGCACCATGACCGCCCATATTTTCCATACCAACCTGATCCTGACCGCCGCATGGTTCCCGCTCATCGTTTTCCTGTTCCGCAGGATGCTCCTGAAACGGAGCCTGGTCTACCTTGCCCTGTGCAGCCTGACGCTTGCGACCGCCTTTCTCGCCGGATATCCCCAGCTCATGCTGTATACCTATTACTGGCTCGGGGTCTATGCGCTTTTCATCATGTTCAGGCAGTGGAACACGAAGCACCCGCCGATAAAGACCGGAAGCGTGCAGGCCGGGCTCTTCGCGCTCCTGGTCGCGGCGTCGGTCGGCATGACCGCGGTCCAGCTCCTGCCGACCGACGAGCTCGGCAAGAACTCCTCGCGTCCGTCGCTTGGCTATCACGAGTCGTGCGAAGGCTCCTTCTATCCCTACCGGTTTGTCACCCTCCTGGTCCCCAAGTTTTTCGGAACGCCTGAGGGCGCCTATTGGGGAATCGGGGAAAACGACGTTCGCGGCGGGGTCCACTCCTACTGGGAAACAGCGATCTACTGCGGCATCATCCCGCTCTGCCTGGCCGCCGTTGCGCTTTTGCTCGGCCGGACGCCCATGGTGGTCTTCCTGGCACTCATGGCGCTCGTTTCCTTCCTGCTTTCCCTGGGGGATTCGTTCTTTCTTTACAAGATAGCTTTTTCGATCCTTCCCGGCTTCAACCGGTTCCGTATCCCGGGCCGGTTTGCCTTCATGGTCAATTTTTCGATCGCGATCCTTGCCGCATCCGGCCTGCAGACGCTCACCGGCCTTGCGAAGTCCGGCTTCGACAAGCGGCGCCGGCTCACGCTCTACGGTCTCGCCGGCTTCGCCGCAGTTGCCGTCATCGGCGCGGTGCTGGTCACTGCGGGCGTTCTCAAGGATCCGATTGCCGATTTCATGCTCTCCTCGCGGATGTTCGGCAGCAGCGCCGGGCCGCTCGCCCGCTACGTCGACCAGGAGATCTATCCTGCCTTGACCGGTGTCTGCTGGCTCTTCGCGCTCTTCGCCGCTTTGAGCGCCTCCATAATCGGCCTCAGGCTTGCCGGAAAGATCTCCGGCACCGTCACGGCGGCAGGGGCCATTGCCCTCGTGCTCGTCGATTTATTTCTTTACGGCTACAGTTTTGCTTCCCGTCCCGAGAGCCCGGAAGCCATGTACCAGATGAATTCCATGACAAGCGCGCTCCAGGACGAGGGACGCGGGGAGTATTTCCGGATCAACTCGCGCGATTCGAATCCCGGCACCGACGACCTCGGCGGCGGCCACATGGTCTTCCGCAAGAACGAGGGCAGCGTGCACCGGCTCTTCCTCATGGAAGGGTACAACCCCCTGCGCCTGCGCCACCAGCTTGTCGAACGCGGCCGGCATGTGCTCGATATCCTGAATGTCAAATACGCGATCCGGCTCGATCCCGCAACCGGCCGCATGGGCCTCGCGCTCAACCCTACGTACCTTCCGCGCGCCCGCATGGTCTACCGCTATGCCGTCATGCCCGACACCGCAATACTCCCGGCGCTGCGCGACGACGGCTTCGACCCGGTGCACACGATTCTTCTCGAACAGCAGCCCGCAATGCCCTCTTGTGAAGGGTGCGACTCGCTGCCGTGGAAGGCCGCCGTCACCGGTTACTCCCTGAACGCCATCGATATCGCCGTGCAAACCCCCCGGGACGGTTTTCTCGTCCTGAGCGAAATCCATTATCCCTGCTGGAAAGCTTCCGTCGACGGGCGGCCCGCCCCGCTCTATCGCGCCGATTACGCGCTGCGGGCCATCGCGGTCCCGGCAGGCTCGCATGAGGTCCGGTGTTTCTACGATGACCGCGCGTTCCGCAGGGGCGGCATTATATCGCTTTTTTGCCTCGGCTTCTCGCTTGCAATGCTCGTGCTCGGGCTCGTCATGGCGCGGAAAAAGCGGCCGCCTGCAACCTTGACAGAAGCCGATAATGGCCGACCGGACCGATAGAGCTCCCGCAAACGGTGCGGCTTCCGATGCGGCGAACCCCCGCGTTCCCCGGGCGGTCTGGACGGCGGTCAAACTGCTCGTCACCGCGCTCGTCGTCTGGTATGTGATCCACAAGCTCGGGTGGCGGCAGATCGTCGTTACCTGCAGGTCGATCAACCCGGTTTTCGCGCTCTGCGGCGTGCTCGCGACCGTGGTTAGTATCGCGCTCGGGGCCTGGCAGTGGCACCTCCTGCTGCACCGGAAGGACCTGCGTCTTACTTTCCGGGAAAGCTTCGAGCTCTACTATATCGGCATGTTCTTCAACAACATCGGCACCGTGGCGGGCGACGGCATCAAGGTGGCCTACATCCGGCAGCGCCACCGCCTGGGGAAAATCGGCTTCGCCGCCACCTTCCTCGACCGTTTCGCCGGCCTCCTCGCGCTCTCGTGCTTCGCGGCAATCGGCTGCGGGATCCTTCTTTACCAGGGAAAATTCGCGGACCCGCGGGTCCTGCTCCTGATCCGGCTTACCGCGCTCCTCCTGGTGCTGTTTCTCTGCCTGCTCGCCTTTCTCACCAGCCGGCGCCTCCGGCGGCTGTTCTTCGCCGTGGTCGAGCGGCTTCGCCTTCCCAAGCGGGAGTTCATCACCGATCTCGTCGCCGTGACCGGGCTCGATGTCAATCACCTGCCGCTCATGGTAAAAATCGGGGTGCTCTCGTTTCTCATTCAGGGTTTAAGGATCGCGGTCCATATCTTCTGCGCCGCCTCCTTCGGGATCCTGACCGCGCACAACATCGTTTACTTTTTCATCTTCGTGCCGCTCGTGGCGCTGGTCATGATCGTGCCGCTCCCGGTCGGGATCCGGGAAACCATCGGCGGATCGCTCTTCTCGCTCACCGGCATCGCCAGTACGCCGGCCATCCTCATGCAGTTCATGGCAACCATACTGGGCATCGTGGGAAGCCTGTGGGGAGGCATCGAGTTTCTCATCAATATGCCGCGCGGCGTCCAGGAGAAGACAAGGACCCCCCGGCCAGCGGACGGAGTGCAATGAACATCCTTCTTGTTAACTGGCGGGACATGAAGCACCCCCAGGCGGGCGGCGCCGAGGTGCACTATCATGAGATCTTCCGGCGCCTCGTTGCCAAGGGGCATTCGGTCGTCCTGCTCACGACCCGGTTCGAGGGCAGCGAACCCACCGACGTGCAGGACGGCATCGTCATCTATCGCCGGGGGAACACCTTCCTTTTCAACTGGCAGACCCCCTTCTTCATACCCTTCCTGGTGAAGCGACACCGGATCGACTGCATCATCGACGATGTCAACAAGATTCCCTTCTTTACACCGCGGTTTTTCCGGTGCATCCCGTGCGGGGTCTTTTTCCACCACCTCTTCGGGAAGACCATCTTCGAGGTGACCGCTCCCCCGATGGCGGCCTACATCCTCTTCCTCGAAAACCGTATCGCCCGCGCCTACCGCCGCACACCCTGCTGCACGGTTTCCAAAAGCACCTTCGCCGAACTGACCGCGCGCGGCTTTCCACCCGGCAATATCACGATCATCGAAAACAGCGTGGATATCGACCGGCTCATCCGCGACCGCGCCGCGGCAAAGGAAACGGACCTGCTGCTCTATGTGGGACGGCTCAAGCGGTACAAGAACCTCGACATCGTCATGGAAGCCATGAGCAGGCTCAACGGGGAAGGCAGACGATTGCGATTCGTCATCTGCGGATCGGGCGACGACGAAGCCCACCTCAGGGCGTGCGCGCATAAAAACGGCGTGGAGCACCAGGTGATTTTCGTGGGCCACGCAAGCGAAGAGGAAAAAATCGACCTTTACCACCGCGCTACGCTCCTGGTCAACCCGTCGATCAAGGAGGGCTGGGGCATCACCAATATCGAGGCCAATGCCGCCGGGACGGCGGTGGTCGCGAACGATGCGCCGGGCCTGAGCGACTCGGTGCTCCACGGCGTAACCGGACTCCTCTACAAATTCAACGATGTCAATGACCTGACCCGGAGCATCAAGACGCTCATTGACGATATCCCTTTACGGCGGAAAATGGAACAGGAGGGGCGGAAATGGGCCCTCAAGTTCTCGTGGGACAATTCGGCGATGCGGATGGAGGAGTGGTTGACCGAGAAAGTAATGAAGGGGAGGATATAGATAGTAGCCTTTTTGGTGGGGAAACCATTTGCAATGGTTTCCCCTGGCCTGAAGCCGCGAAAGGCACGCGTCTTCAGGCACACCCTTTCCTGCGGAAGTATGAGGCTATGCCTGCCTCGCTTCGCTCAGCAGGCGCTCTCATACTCCCGCAACGCTCACAGTAGGTAGAAAACAAATGAAAACAATAAAGGACAGTGGTCTTTCGCAAGGGCGACCGGCAGTTGCCATCCTGCAGCATTTTTTCTGCCTTCCTCCCCCCTCTCCTCCTCAAGCAGATTATAATTTCTATAGCTGACCCATGTCCTCCACCCCGGAAACCCAAACTAACGCCGCCCCCCTCCCCGAGGCAAAGGCCGACCTGACGCCCCTCATGCGGCAGTATGCCGAGATCAAGGCACGCAATCCGGGCGCAGTACTCCTGTACCGCATGGGCGACTTCTATGAGATGTTCAACGACGATGCGAAGATCGCATCCAAGGTACTCGGGCTCACCCTGACCTCCCGCAACAACGGCGGCGCGGAGAGCACCCCGCTCGCGGGGTTTCCCTACCATGCGCTCGACCGCTACGCCAACCGTCTCGTCAAGGCAGGCTACGCCATCGCCATCTGCGAGCAGACCGAAGACCCGAAGACGGCAAAGGGTATTGTCAAGCGGGACATCATCGAAATCGTCACCGCGGGTACGGCCACCGAAGGGTGCTTCCTCGAAGAGAAGGCCAACAACTTCATCATGAGCCTCTGCCGGGTGAACGGCACCATCGGCGCTGCCGTGTGCGATCTCTCGACCGGCCAGTTCGAGGTCGAGGAGGCGACGGCCGAAACCATGGTGCATGAAATGATGCGCATTGCGCCAAGCGAGCTCCTCGTGCCGGCCCCTGATGAGGAGTATTTTACAAAAGCGTATGCGGAGAGCTACCGGAAGATCGTGGTGTCTCCCTTTGACCCCTGGAAATTTTCGTACGATACCGCATCTACCGCGCTCAAGAGTCACTTCCAGGTGGCGTCGCTCGACGGCTGGGGACTGGAAACGCGGACCGGCGCGGTCTGCGCCGCGGGCGCCCTGCTCCTCTATCTCAAGGAGCAGAAGAAAAACGACCTGCGTCACATTTCCACCATGACGCTCCGCTCGCTCTCGGCATTTGCGGAACTCGATCCTTCGACCATAAGGAACCTCGAACTCCTGCAGCCGCTTCAGAGCGACGAAGCCGACGGAACGCTCGTTTCGGTGCTCGACAAAACCGGCACCTCGATGGGTGGACGCCTCCTCAAACGATTCATTACCCGACCGCTCCGGGACCTGACCGCGATCGGCGAACGGCTCACTGCAGTAGAGCGGCTGAAAAAAGACGCCTTCTGCCGTGCCGAGCTCGTGCTCCTGCTCAAACGGGTGGCGGACATCGAACGGCTCATGAGCCGCATCTCCCTCGAACGCGCCGGCGGACGGGACCTTGCCAGTCTCCGCAGTTCGCTCCTTGCTTTTCCGGCAATCATCAGGCTGCTCGACGGAAACCCGTCGCCGCTCCTGCTGAAGGCCTGCGAAGCGCTCCGCGGATTCGAACCTCTTGCAAAGACGATCGGCGACACCATCGTCGATAATCCGCCGAATTCCATCAGGGAAGGCGGTATCATCCGTGCGGGTATTTCCCCGGAGCTCGACTTGATCCGCGAGGCCGCAACAAGCGGGAAGCAGTGGATAAGCCGGCTGCAAGAGAGCGAACGGAGCCGAACCGGCATCTCTACCCTCAAGGTCGGGTTCAACAGGGTCTTCGGGTACTACATCGAAATCTCGCGGGCAAATGCTGCGAATGCGCCTGCCGATTACATCCGCAAGCAGACGCTAACTAACGGAGAGCGGTTCGTCACTCCGGCACTCAAGGAGATGGAGGACAAGATCCTGGGTGCGGAAGAGCGGCTCT
The DNA here is from genome assembly GCA_003164335.1 of Fibrobacterota bacterium. Lineage (GTDB taxonomy): Bacteria > Fibrobacterota > Chitinivibrionia > Chitinivibrionales > Chitinispirillaceae > BOG-1184. The sequence goes on along the minus strand of PLTF01000087.1, from coordinate 8,040 downwards.
CGGCACTCGAATATGAGCTCTTCGTTGCCCTGCGGGCCAACGTAGCAGCCGCGAGCGGCAGCATCCTTGCAGCCGCAGAAGCGGTGGCGCTCATCGATGTGCTCGTCTCGTTCGCCCAGATCGCCGCGGAATATAACTACTGCAGGCCTGTGATCATCGAGGAGCCCGACCTGGTCATCCGCGACGGCAGGCACCCGGTCGTGGAACGCATGGTGGCAAGCGGATCGTTTGTCCCCAACGACCTCGACCTTATAAAGAAGGAGTCGCAGATCCTGCTCATTACCGGCCCGAACATGGCCGGGAAATCGACCTACCTCAGGCAGAACGCACTCATCTGCATCATGGCACAGATGGGATCGTTTGTCCCGGCGAGCTTCGCCCAGATCGGGCTGGTTGACCGCTTTTTCACCCGGGTCGGCGCTGCCGACCGGCTGGCGAGGGGCCTCTCCACCTTTCTCGTCGAAATGATCGAGGTGGCCAATATTCTCAATAATGCCACTGACCGGAGCCTTGTGCTCCTTGACGAGGTCGGCCGCGGAACCTCGACCTTCGACGGCATATCGATCGCCTGGGCGGTAGCCGAATACCTTCATGAAACACCGGGCCGCCGATGCCGTACCCTGTTCGCGACCCACTATCACGAGCTGACCGAGATGGCGGTACTTTTTTCGCGCATCAGGAATGTGCATGTAAAGGTGAAGGAGTGGAACGAGCAGATAATTTTCCTCCGGAAGATCGACCACGGCTCATGCGATCACTCCTACGGCATTCAGGTCGCCCGGCTTGCCGGCGTACCGCGCAAGGTGATCATCAGGGCGCGCGAGATCCTCGCCAACCTTGAAAACATGGAGTTTTCTCCGGACCATAAACCCATGCTCGCCCGCAGGGGCGAGATGACCGTGGCCGCGACCGCGGAGCAGACGAGCCTGTTCGCCGCCTCCGGCCGCTTAAGCACCGGAGAGCAAACCGCCTCGGCAATCGTCGAGAGGCTGCGGTCGCTCGACGTCGATGCGCTCACCCCGCTCGACGCCCTGAATATGCTTGCGGAGCTAAAGGCGAATGCCGAGGGTGAATAACCCTTCCGGTCAATGGACAAGAGAAAGGTTCCCTTGCTATTCGCCGATTTCCGAGATATATTCCCTGATACCACGGCAGGATGAGGCAAGCCACCCTCTCAAGGAGCGATCCATGGCCAGAATCAGCAAGGGACAGCTGGAAAAACTGCAGAAGAAGTACAAAACCGATGAGGCAATCGGCAAACTTTTCGGGATCTCCCGCCAGGCGGTCCATCAGTTGCGAACCCGGTACGGAATCACCCCCATTCTGGACAAACATGAAGACCGCGACAGCGAGATACTCCGGCAATATGAGCGGGGGTTATCCGGTATCAAGCTTGCACGAAAGTTCAAACTCTCCAACTCGCAGGCCTACCGGATTATCAATCAGCGCGGCGGAAAGAAGGCCGGAGGAGGAGCCGGAAAAGGTAATTGATCCCCGACCGCCGGACGCATTTTACCCTATCTGTTGAGGGCGGGGGAACCGGACTGCTATTTTTATCCCCAACCTATGACCACGACCCCCGAAGAGACCCTGATCATCATCCCGACCTACAACGAGCGGGAAACCATCGGTACGATCATCCCTGCCATCCGCACGGTACTGCCGGGCGCCCATATCCTGGTGGTGGACGACGGATCGCCGGACGGAACCTCGGCAATCGTTAAGGAGATCGCGGCGAAGGTCGACGGGGTCTTCATCCTCGACCGGGCCCGGAAGGAGGGCCTCGGGAAGGCTTACGTCGCCGGATTCCGCTGGGCGCTTGACCGGTCATACCGCTATATTTTCGAAATGGATGCCGATTTCTCCCACGATCCGAAGTACCTGCCGGATATCCTGTCGGCCATGAACGAAAACGACCTGGTGGTCGGTTCGCGGTATAAATCAGGCGTCAATGTGGTCAACTGGCCCATGTCGCGGCTGCTCTTAAGCTACTTTGCCAACCGGTTCGCGCGGTTTGTTACCGGTATCCCGGTGCGGGACTGCACCAGCGGCTATAAGTGCTTCCGGCGCTCGGTGCTCGAAGCGCTCGATTTCGACGCGATTGCCTCCTCCGGATACTCCTTCCAGATCGAGGTGCACTTTTTCGTCTGGAAGAAGGGTTTCAGGATCGCCGAGGTCCCCATCGTATTTACCGACCGCAAGCTGGGCGCATCCAAGATGTCTTCGCGGATCATCCGGGAAGCATTCCTGCTCGTCATCTGGAAGTTGTTCTTTGCATCCTTCCTGAAGAGGAAGCGATAATCCTTCAGCAGATAGGAGCCTTCCAGGCAGGCGGGTCCCGTGCATCGCATACCGGGCGCGCTCTTTTCCTAAATCCGTGCCCGACCGAATCATGGTAAACTATTTTTGCTTCATGCCGGTCCCCGATCTTGGAATCATCATTGTCAGCTGGAACACCATCGATCTTCTTGAAAAATGCCTATCGAGTGTTTTTGAGAACCGCGGGATTTCCTATGAGGTTTCGGTGATCGATAATGCCTCGGAGGACGGCAGCGCCGACATGGTTGCTCGGAAATTCCCTTCTGCGGCAATCATCCGGAATAGCGCCAATGTGGGCTTTTCCCGTGCAACAAATCAGGGATTGCGCCGCTTCGGGTTCGACGGCAGCTCCGCCGCTCCGCGCTATGCACTGCTTCTCAATCCGGATACCGAACTACCTGAGACGGCGCTTGCTGCCATGGCCGCGCTCCTTGACATGAATCCGCAGGCGGGCGCGGCAGGACCGCGGCTCCTGCGTCCCGACGGCACCCTCGATCCCGCCTGCCGTCGATCCTTCCCGACGCCGGCCTCCTCCTTCTACCGATTCTCGGGACTGTCGGCGCTCTTCCCGAAAAGCAGGCGCTTCGGCAGCTACAACCTGACCTACTGCGATCCGGCGGCAACCACCGAGGTCGATTGTGTCAATGGGGCGTTCATGATGGTTAACGGTCCTCTCATCGCCGGGGTCGGGCTTTTAGACGAAGAGTTTTTTTTCGGCGGCGAGGATCTCGATTGGGCTTTTCGGATCAAGGCGACCGGGCGAACCATCCTGTATTACCCGGCGGTCACGGTCAGGCACGTAAAACAGGCGGCCTTCCGCAAGAATGCCGGGGCACGCTATGAATTCAACCGGGCAATGTGGCTCTTTTACCGCAAGCACTACCGGGCAACTACGCCCTTCTTGCTTGATTGGTGCATCCGGATGGGTTTGGCACTGCGGGGCGGACCGCGACTTGCGCAGGAGATGCAGGCTTTCTCGAAGGGAGGCGCAGTCGCCTGATCATGAAAAGCCGTAAGATCAAGCGACTCACAACAATTCTCCTGGCGGGAAGCGATATGGTGCTGAGTTTTGTCGCCTTCGCGCTGGCCCATGTGCTCCGTCTGCGGATTCCTTTCCCGCGGGAGGCCGCAGGTGTGGCACCATTCCATACCTACCTGCCGATGATTTTGTGCCAGATGATATTCGTCATCATGATTTTCTTTCTCTACCGGTTGTACCACCAGCCTCGCAGGATTTTCTTTTTCGATGAACTTTTCTCCGTATTCGGCGCGGTATCGGTAAGCTTCATGATATCTCTCAGCGCCACGCTCTTCACCCTCAAGAACAGCTCGCTGCAGCTTAATTTTTCGCGTGCCATGCTGATCTATGCCTGGACGCTTTCGATCATGCTTATCATGGCTTCCCGGACCCTGATTCACGATCTCTTCCGGCGCATTCGGTCCGAAGGTTTCGGCCTTGACCGGGCAATTATCGTGGGTGCCGGGGAAATCGGTTGCGCCGTAGCGAGGATGATCGGCAGCTCCTCGACACGCGACTATGATATTATCGGCATGGTAGCCAGCAGCACTTCGCCATCCGCCGGTTTACCGGAAGCCTTGCTTCTCGGGAGGATCGAGGCTCTCCCCGGGCTCATCGAACAGCATGATATCGATGAAATTATCATAACGCTGCCCGATATTTCAAAGGAGGAGATGCTCGACATCATCAACCGGTGCGACCGAAGCACACTCAAAATCAGAATATTTTCCAACGATTTTTCTCTCCTGGCAGGCCGGCTGTCCATCGATAACAGCGGAGGTGTACCGCTTCTTGCGCTCCAAGATATCGCGCTGCGGGGATGGCAGCTGGCTGTCAAGCGCATAGTGGATATCCTAATCGCCATCGGTGGCCTCATCGTCCTCTCACCGCTCATGGCATTCGTCGCCCTGATCATCAAACTAGAGTCTCGCGGACCGGTCTTCTATGTGCAGGAACGGATGGGGCTCGATGCAGTACCTTTTCCCATGCTGAAGTTCCGGTCGATGCGCCATGATGCCGAGGCATCCGGACCGAGCTGGACCACGAAGGGAGATCCGCGACGAACGCGCGTTGGCGCTTTCTTGCGGCGATACAATATCGATGAGCTTCCGCAACTTTTCAATGTCATATTCGGCCAGATGAGCCTCGTAGGACCTCGGGCCGAGCGTCCGTGCTACGTCGATGAGTTCAAGAAGAGCATTCCCGGCTACATGAATCGCCATCGGGAGAAGGCAGGCATGACGGGATGGGCACAGATAAACGGTCTACGCGGGGATACCTCGATAGAGGAGCGGACCAGGTTCGACCTCTGGTATATCGAAAACTGGTCGCCCCTGCTCGATTTCAAAATCATAATCCGGCAAATCCTGCAAACTTTCTCGAGCAAAAACGCCTATTAATCCATATCAAATGGTTCCCGGAACGGCTTCCCGGGCGGCGACATAATCCGGCAGAGGCAAAATGGAGGCGGCATCCAGATTTGAACTGGAGGTGAAGGTTTTGCAGACCTCTGCCTTACCGCTTGGCTATGCCGCCTGAGAGTGAGATTGAAGAGTACCTGAGTGCTGAACTAAAAAGATGGAGCGAGAGACGGGACTTGAACCCGCGACAGCCACCTTGGCAAGGTGGAGCTCTACCACTGAGCTACTCTCGCGCAGAGGGATAAAATACCTCACGTTGGACAGGGGAGTCAAGAGCTGGCCCCCCAGTTTGGCCGGTGAGCCCGGCTCCTGATAGTATTTTCATGTAATGCGGTACCTTCTCCCGATGCTCTTTCTCCTGGCCGCGACAGCTTTCGGCCAGGCGGTAACCATACCGGTTCAAACTACGCCGGCGCCCAGGGACTCCTCGAGTACCCGCTCGCTTCCGGTGACTGATACCGCTGCCCGCGCAACCGGAGTCCCGATAGAGGATTCGACTCATGGCATCGGACGGCTTCGGAGCGATTCGACCCTCTCACCTCCCGGGCCGGTAAACCCGAAGGATACCGGAAAGGCTATGACAAAGCCTTCTGCGCCGAAAGATCAGCAGCCGCTGAAACTTTCGAAGCGAAAATTCAACGGTCGTCACCAGGTGCTTCTTGCCGTATTCATGATGGTGTTTGTCATCGGCATTGTGACTATGGCCCAGCAATGGAACCCGCGATGATCTTTCGGTCGTCACTTGCCTATATTATAGCATGGCATTGTACGCTTTCGGGTGGTCTGAGAAGTTTCGGCGGCAGGAAGGAGTCCAGGTATCCATGAAGAAAACAACGATCAAGGTGCTGCTGGATGCCGGCACGGCAACTATACTTGCTACCGCGCTTTTCGCTGCAGCTGCGCCCCCCGGGCTGGAACTTGCGACCCAGGAATCTTCGGCGCAGGAGGCTCCGAAATGGTTTGGCGATGTCCATGAGCTGACCCTTGTTGATGGAACCAGCCTTGCCGGAACAATTACCGCCCACACCTCCCAGGTAATTACCCTGACCACCCGGGACGGCGCAACTATCGGTATCCCGGTCCGCCTCATCCGGACCTTGGACGGCAAGCCATTCCCGGATTCCTCCGTTAATGCATTCTGGAATAGCGCCAGCGAAACCGGCGGAAACGGAACGACCGCTGCCCAGAAGCGTCCCCCGGGCGATTCCTCCCTTGCAGCAAACATAACTGCGCGGAGCGATAGCGGGGTATCGGCCAATTCGCTGGTGGAAGCGCTCCAATCCGCCTCATGGGAGCGGCGCAGCGCAGCGGCACGTGAGCTTGGTACCCGGCACCAATGGGAGGGCGGCGCGGTCGACGCGCTCTCGATGCTTCTCGGCGATACCGTGATGGGGTCTTCGCTCCCGGTAACGCTCTCCGATTCTGTAGCCGAGGCGAGGCTCCATTCACCCGGTATTGAGGCGGCCAGAGCACTCGCGGCAATGGATTCCCGGGGGTACGACGAGCTTGCCCATCAGATGTTCAATGCAAACCCTCTCGTTCGTGAGCGGGCCGCATTCGGCCTCGGCGAGACCGGAAACAAAGCTTGCATTCCCCTGCTGGTGAAGGCGCTGAAGGATCGGGATCCTCCGGTTCGCGCGGCGGCAGCGGGCGCACTTCATTATGCCGAAGCGATCCCCCAGCTCGTCAAGGCGATCGATGACAACGACGAGCGGGTCCGTGCTGGTGCGGTGACTGCGCTGGGCCGGATCGGTGACCCGTCTACCGAAAACACGCTCATCGCCGCGCTCGGCGATGTCAACCAATCGGTTCGTTCGGCAGCCGCCGGCACTCTGGGGACCCTCAAAAGTGTCAAGGCGGTGGGTTCCCTTGCACGGCTGACCGGCGATCCCGAAAGCTCCGTTCGCCTCAGCGCCGTCGTTGCGCTGGGGAGGATACGCGATACCGCTACGGTTCCGCCCCTCATTGCCGCCCTGCGCGACCGTGACGGTGCGGTGGTAAAATCCGCGGCTGCCGCCCTCGGCGACCTGCGTGACCCGCGCGCCGTCGAGCCGCTCAGGTCCACAGCGCAGACCTGTCCGGAATCGGCCAGGGGTGCAGTCGGATTCGCGCTCAAGCTCCTTACCGAAGTACCGCTTCTCATCGGTGCGCTCGATGACCGGGATTCGCTTGTCAGAGGTAATGCAGAATACCTGCTGTGGCTTATTACCGGCAAAAAACTGGGATACGACAAAAGAGTATGGGCCGACTGGTTCGTGTCGCGTAACGATACCGACAGGGCAAAAAGGTCGGAGGACAAGACCCTCGACACCGCCGCTGCCCCGGCGGGTAAATAGCCGGGCAACATCACCGCTGTCCTCCGCGGCGGCGCCTTGCGGACCGGTGCCTGCTCCTACCGGTTGATGAGATATTTGGCAACGATCGAATCGAGCGGAATCGACGACGGCCTGGACGAGCGGATCTCCTCCAGAGCGCTCAAATCCGACTCCCAAACGATATCCCCGGGCGCCGCGATCAAAACCGACCCCTGCTCATGAGTCGACAGCAGCCTGCCGTTCTTAAAATAAAAATGATCGCCGCTCTCCCTGGTTGTATAGGCATGCATTGCCGGGGGAATGTCGCTGGGCCGGAACCAGAGTTTAACCTCGCGCTGCGCTTCTTCATCCGTGGCAGAGGCATGGATGAGATTGTCCATCCGCTCGCCGACTACCTTGCCTTCGGTGTTTTTGAGCGGGGCGACCGTGCCGAGCGCGCGGATGCATCCGGGTTTCTGGTCGCGAGCCTGATGGGGATTGGTCGGTCCGGCAATGGCGCGCAGCTTGGTTACCGCCTCGGGTCCCTGATAAATGATTGCAACGACCCTCTGCTTCTCCGGCGCCGTGGGGTAGTGAATTGCCCCGGTGATATAGTCGATGAGGGAGGCATAGAATATTTTGCCCCGATGTTCAGCATAGTGCTCTGCGGCCAGCATGGTTGTCACATGGACAATTTTGACGCCGGCAAAAACCAGTCCGGTGTGATACTCCGAGAGCAGCGAAAGGACGTACCCGGTGAGCGAATTCCGAAGCGCATCCGGCTTTATGAGAACCAGCGTCTGTTCCAACCCTTCTTTCATGATTCAGAACTCCTTATAGCGAGATGATTTGACAGGGATTTCAGCGACATTTTTTTTAAAAAGGAGTTTTAAAAATACCATTCGGGAGGATGAAAAGAAATGAAGGATCAACTGCAAAGGCCTCTGGTGGGGGAACCTCGCTTCGCGGGTTCCCCCTGGTCGGAGCC
>PLTF01000149.1 GCA_003164335.1 Fibrobacterota bacterium | reverse complement strand
GACCATCAATTCGAAACCTGACAATCATGCAATAGACTGTAGCGATAGAAATCGCAGAATTTCCCTTGATATGTTCCCTCAGGAACTTCCCTACTTATCCATTCGCATAAATATCGCGGATTGCAGAGCTGTTCATGCCTGGGAACGCTCCCGTGAGGCCGCATTGAGCTTTTAAAGCTTGCTGTCAGAGGAGGCTGAACAGTTGATTAAAATATATTCCATCCGGCTGGGAGTCAATCTGGAAAGGTGGAAGGCAGAAGGAAGGCAGAAAGAAGGCACAGAGGCGCAATGGCTAAAAAGGCAGAAGCTGGGATGAAGGATGAAAAAAAAATTTAATTCAAGACCAGACCAAGGCCGACCGCGGGCCGCCCCTGCGAAATAACGGAAACCCCGGACTGGAGACGTAGCATGCTACGTCTCTACAAAATCCTTCCTTCAAAATCAAAAAGATCAACAGCATCTGGATCAAAGATCCCGGCCATGCATTATTTCCCCCTGTTTTCTACATAATGGGACCAGGAGAGCGGGAATCGATGAGCCAGTTCCTGGTATTTTAAAATCCCCGACACTGTCGGGGATTTTTCGGACAGGATATTCAGGCTTCGTTTGCTTTCTGATTTCCCCGACGGTGTTGGGGAAATGTTTTCGGACGGATAGGAAAGATAGAAAAGCCGCATTCTTTCCAGATTGTTGACCCCGAAGCCCCGTCCGCATTTGGCTGTTAAATCCCTGGACAAATTCTCCAGCAGATTCTTGCCATATTCAGCTCGTTTCCTGCCTTTCTGCTCGAATTCGATGATTCTCCTGCCGATCTCCCAATACGTAACCGTCAATACCGAACCGACCGACCGGGCGGCAAACCGCCGCCCTTCTTCAAGAAGCGTTACAATAGCATCACGGAATAGTGAATAGTGATTATCGCGGATTGCAGAGTTGTTCATGCCTGGGACCGCTCCCATGAGGCCGGATTAAACGCTTAAATCTTGCTGTCGAAAGATCGTTCAATAAAATATGTTCCACCCGGCTGTGAGTCAATCAGGAAAAAGGGAGAAGGCAGGGAGAAGGCAGGGAGAAGGCAGGGGGAAGGCAGAAAGAAGGCACAGAGGCACAAAGAGAAAAAAAGGCATGAGCCCGGATGAAGGATGAAGAAAAATTTTAACTCCAGGCCAGATCAAAGGGCGACCGCAGGTCGCCCCTACAAAGTCTTTTATGTTCCTTTTACCTAATGGAGGCATTCCAAGTATGCTCGGGCTCCCGGGTCGAAGACCCGGGCCACACGATTCTTGCCTTTGCCGTTCCCAGTGTTTTCTACCTATTCAACGACACCTGGATCGGAGATCCAGGCCACACGATTCTTTTTTATAGGTTTACCTGTGTTTTCTACCCTAAAAGAGGGCGTTGCGGGAGGGAAAAGGCGTTTGCCATAGGGCAAACATCGCCTTTCCCTTCCGCAGGAAGGGGTGTGGCTGAAGACCCGCTTTGGGGGCTTCAGCCCAGGGGGAACCATTTTTTAATGGTTCCCCCACCAAGGGACTTTGAATTTGACCTTACCTTTATTTCCCCCCTTCTTTTCTTTATTATAATTACTGATTATTATTGCTCTCCCGTATCCTGAATGAGTATTTTAATTTGATTGTTCTTTTTTAAAGTCTCTGTCGATTCTAAGCATAATTTCCGGACATTACTATCTCCCTGGCACCTTGTGCTTCAGGGGTATCTTAATACTTACGGAGGTTACATGAAGAAATACCCGGCAGCTTCGATCCGCAATATTTGCCTTGTTTCCCACGGCGGCGTTGGAAAGACTTCTCTTCTCGAAGCGGCATGCTTCACCGCGAAAGCGACTTCGAAACTCGGTAAGGTCAATAACGGCAGCAGCATTTTTGATAACCGTACCGATGAAAAAGAACGAAAAATGACCATCTCCATGCACCTGGGATACTGCGAGTGGCAGGAGACCAAAATCAATATTCTCGATACCCCCGGATTTCTTGACTTCCTCGGCGACGCAAAGGCGGCTCTCCGGGTCGTAGAATCGGCTGTTGTGGTTATCGATGCCCAGGACGGCATCCAGGTCGGCACCGAGCTGGTTTCGCGCCTCATCGAAGAGGCGAAGGTCCCGAGAATGTTTTTTGTGAACAGCATGGACAAGGAAGTTGCCAATTTCGGCGGAAAGCTCGATGCGCTGAAGACGGCCTACGGCAGCTCGGTTGCGCCGGTAACCATCCCGATTGGCAGCGGCGTATCGTTCAGGGGCGTCGTGGACCTGATCTCCCGGGAAGCGTTTGAATACGCGAAGGACGGAAGCGGCATCGGTAATCCGGTACCGCTCCCCGCCGATATGACTGAAACGGTTGATGAACTTCGCAAGTCGCTCATGGAATCGATTGCGGAATCCGACGAGCAGCTGATGACCAATTATTTTGAAAACGGCACCCTTACCGATGTCGAGCTCCGGCGCGGGATGTCGAAGGGATTTGCCGGCGGAAATTTTCAGCCGGTTTTTTGCGGATGCGCCGCATTCAATATGGGCGTCGATCGTCTGCTCTCGGCAATGGTGGCGCTCTGCCCGCCCGCGGATTCACGCAAAACTGTGGAAACGCTGGACGATGACGACAAGCCGGTTGCCTCGCCGTGCTCCGAGACCGCCCCGACCGTCGCTTTCGTGTTTAAGACCCTTTCCGAGGAGCACCTGGGAGAGTTCAACCTGGTCCGCGTTTTCAGCGGTAAACTCACCACCGGCCATGATGTGACCAATGTTTCGAAGGGTCATGCCGAGCGGATCGGCAACATGTACTACCTGCGCGGCAAGGAGCGTACCGACACAACCGAACTGTGCACCGGTGATATCGGCGGGCTGCTGAAATTGAAAACCACGCATACCAACGATACCCTTACCGATAAGGCGGCAAACGTGCACCTGGCGAAAACCATTTTTCCCGAACCGCTCGTGAGCGTCGCCATTGCGGCAAAGAACAAGGGCGACGAAGATAAAATCGGTGTCGGCCTCGCAAAGCTGCACGAGGAGGATGCCACCTTTACCTATAAGTTCCATGCCGATATCAAGCAATCGATTCTCTCGGCCATGGGCGATATCCAGCTCGAAGTTATTCTCGATAACCTGAAAAACCGCTTCAAGGTCGAGGTGGAGCGCTTCCAGCCCAAGATATCCTACCGGGAAACGGTAACCCGGCCGGTGAAATACGTCGAATATACCCATAAGAAACAGACCGGCGGCGCCGGGCAATACGCCCGGGTTTTTATCGATCTCGAACCGCTCCCGCGCGGAACCGGGTATGAGTTCGTCGATAAAATTGTCGGCGGGGTAATCGACCAGTCGCTGCGTCCGTCGGTGGACAAAGGAGTACACGCGAAACTCGAAGAGGGGATTGTTGCCGGCTATCCCATCGTCGACGTTCGCGTTGCGCTCGTGGACGGCAAGACGCACCCGGTAGACTCGAAGGATATCGCCTTCCAGATTGCCGGGCGGGAAGTATTCAAGAAGGCCTTCGAAATGGCCTCGCCGATTCTTCTGGAACCGGTCGTCGATCTTTCGGTCACGGTGCCGGACGAGTATACGGGCGATATCATGGGCGACCTGTCGTCGCGCCGGGGCAAAATCAGCGGCATGACCCCGGATGGGAAGTACGAGACCATCGCGGCAAAGGTGCCGGAAGCCGAAATCCAGACCTATTCGACAACCCTGCGTTCCCTGACCCAGGGACGGGGATTCTTTTCAAAGAAATTTTCACATTACGAAACCGTTCCGCCGGAACAGGCCAGGCGAATCATTGATGCGTCGGCAAAATCCGAACTGAAGCACGAGGAGTAGAGCCGGCTCATCCATGACACTGAAAACCATCCAATGGCTTGACAATGCTGTTTTAGCCATCGACCAGACATTGCTTCCTGCCGAACTGGTGTACGACCGCATCGAAACGATCGAATCGATGTGGGATGCGATCAAACGCCTTAAAATCCGCGGTGCGCCTGCAATCGGCATTGCCGGAGCGTTCGGGCTCTACCTCGGTGTGCGCACCCTGCCGGATGCTGCCGGAATGGACGCATTCAGTGCGGCGCTCCTCGAAAAAGCCGCCTACCTTGCTTCATCCCGGCCCACAGCGGTCAATCTCTTCTGGGCCCTGAACCGGCTCAAGGAGAAAGCCTCGGTCCTGAGGGCGGCGGGGAGATCTGTCGCGCAGATCAAGGAAGGCCTGCTCGACGAATCGATCGCCATCCTGGAAGAGGACCGCCGCATGTGCCGCGCGATCGGCGAATACGGCTTCGCGCTCATTGCCGGAAAGAAAACGATCCTGACCCACTGCAATGCGGGCGGCCTGGCGACCTCGGAGTACGGCACCGCGCTGGCGCCGGTCTATGTAGCGCTCGAACGCGGGCAGACGATCCGTGTCTTTGCCGATGAGACGAGGCCGCTCCTGCAAGGCGCCAGGATTACCGCGTTTGAACTCAGCCGGGCAGGTATTCCGGTCACCCTGATCTGCGACAATATGGCAGCCGTGGTGATGGCACAGGGAAAAATCGATGCCGTCATCGTTGGTGCCGACCGCATCGCCGCTAATGGCGACACGGCCAATAAGATCGGGACGTACGGCCTCGCCCTTGCCGCGCATGCCCATGGCGTGCCTTTCCATGTTGCAGCGCCGGCTTCTACCTTCGACCTGACGCTCGCTTCCGGGGCCGGGATTCCGATCGAGGAACGCGACGCTGCGGAAATCACCTGCGGCTTCGGAAAGCGAACTGCGCCTTCCGGGATAGAAGTATTCAATCCGGCCTTCGATGTAACCCCTTTCCGCTATATCACCTCATTTATTACCGATCAGGGAGTCATCGATCCGCCGTTTTCCAATAACTTTCAATCCCGATTTGGCCTTGCTTGAGCCGTGGTGCCCGGAACTCCCATGCCTACCGGAACCGTCCGCCTTTTCAATGATATTCTCGGCAATGGATTCATCGACCCCGACGACGGTTCGCCGAGCCTCAGGGTATCGTACCGGTCCATAGAGAATGCCGGCTATAAAATCCTGTGTGAAGGCCAGGCCGTGACCTTCGATGTCGCGCCATCGCCCCGCGGACTGATGGCGATCAACGTGGTTATAACGGAAAGCTGAACCCCTCTGTCCGAAACAGGCTCCTGATGCTGCTTACCAGACAATCATTTACGCGCGTAACCCTCGGCCTCGATATTGTGCGCCGCATTCCCGATGGACCATTCAGGGGCTACCATGAACTCGGATCGATCAAGCACGCAATCGATTTATGCGATACCGTGGGCATCGAGGAGTCGGACGCGGACCGGCTCGAATGCACCGACCCGCTGGTCCCCTGTGACCAGCGGAATACCTGCCTCAGGGTCGCCGCGCTCCTGAGGAAAAAATTCGGCATCGACCGGAAGGTTCACATCACCATAGAAAAGAGAATTCCGGCTGAGGGCGGGCTTGCCGGCGGCAGCGCGAATGCAGCGACGACCATCGAAATTCTCAACCGGCTCTGGCAGCTCGACCTGTCAACCGCCGAATGCATCGACCTCGGACGGGCAATCGGGATGGACGTGCCCTATTTTTTCATCGGCGGCAGCGCCTTCGATTCCGAGGCAGGGCTGCGCCTCGAACCCATCGAAACGGCGTGCTCGTTTGTCCTGGTGCTCGCATGCCCGGAATTCGGCGTTTCCACGGCAGGAGCCTATGCGGCGCTCGATTACGATACAATCGGCCGGAATCAGGGAGCCACCGAGTCGCTTCGCTCCGCGCTTGAAGCCGGGAATGCCGAGGCGGTCATGCCATTCCTGCATAACGATTTTGAGCCGAGCGTTTTTGCGAGCTATCCGCGGCTTGCAGAAATCAAAAAGGAACTGCTTTCAGCAGGGTGCAGTGCGGCGCTCCTAACCGGATCCGGCTCGACAATCATCGGCATTGCGCGCGACAGAAGCCATGGCAGAGAAGTACAAGGCAAAGTCTCCTGCCGGACCATTCTGGCCGGGACGCTGCCGCGAGGCCACCGGTCTGATAAAGACAATCAGCCGGAGACTATTTGTAATGAGGATCGCCCTACCGTCCCCACGGCATGAATGCCGGGTTGTAAAGCCCGTAGCCCAGGCTGCTTCCGGCGGCGGGATTGATGACCATGAGATTGAATTGCAGGTGATCCGACGGCTTCCAGGCAAGCGAGACATCGAAGGGGATGTTCTTAAGATAGTTCATTGACTGAAGATTCTGGGCGGTCAGGTTCTGGTAGGGCGAAAACGACGAGTAAATCGGGAGGCTGAAATTGAGATTAAGCGTTACCGGCCCGGAAAACTTGTACTGCAGCGCCGTCGAGTAGAAGCTCTCGGACCCAAGGCTTGATGAGCCCAGCCCGCTCGCCATGCCGAAACTCAGGCTGTGGCTGACTGATAATGGCGAAGGTATCTGGACTCCCTGCAACGTTGTCGAGGCGCTCTGGCTCGGAGCACCCTGATCCAGTGCAGCCTGGCCGAAGAGTGTTGCAGAGAAAATCAGCGAAATCACTAAAAAATGATAAGCTTGCATCGCCCCTCCCGGCGTCTTTAAATAATATATCGTGTCCCCGGGGGAGAAGCGAGTCGGGGGAAGGCCTCTCTTAAGCCGCGAACGGGAAGAGTTCACCACACAAAGGGTAATTTGAATCGGATTAAATAGTTGCGTGTGATAAATTTTATATTTTGATGAATTACTAGTCAGTTCATGAGTATGATTATAGAAAATCTGCCGTTCGCCCTGAGCCTGTCGAAGGGCGAGCTGTAGACTCGCAACGTTCATGGTTTGCTTCGACAGGCTCAGCACAGGCTCGCTCACCACGAACGGCTGGGTGTAACTCTGTTTCGAACTGCTTAGAATCATCCGCCCGACAGGCGCTTCCGGAGGAGTAATTCATGAATGTGCATTTTCACCGGATTTTTCTTCTGGTACTGGTCACGGCAATGGTAGCGGTCCAGGCCCAGGACTACCCATTTACCGATAATTTCACCGACCCGGCACAAACCTCGCTGCGCTGGAGCCAGATCTTCCCGGATTCATTTACCAGGCTCGCGGAAAATGGCGCCTACACCCTGACCAATCTGCACAGGAATCCTGCGGTCGCAGGGCTGGTGTACCACTCCTTCGCCTCGCGGGTGCCGGTCTTCACCGCATCCTGCATACTCAAGAGGCCTACCGACAGCACCGTCGCCGGGATGTGGGTCTGCCTGACGGTTCCCCCTTCCGGCGGGGCAGTTACCGGGTACAGTATTCAGGTGGGCAAAAACGGTATTCTTTCGGCATATAAAAACGGCGTCACCGCCTCCACCCTGGCATTTTCCGCCCAGTATCATGTGCAGGGCCTGACCGATACGATCATGGCCAGCAAGGTACACGATACCTTCTTCATTTTCTGCAACGACGTCTTCCTTGGAAGGTTTACCGACTCGGTATCGCCCATCCCGTCCGGCGATCTGGGGCTTTTCATCCAGGGCAACGCTTCGGCCATGTTCGGCGATGTCGTTTTTTCCGACCAGGGTTCGCCGGGAACCTTCACGCCCTGCATGACCGACAGCTTCCGCGGAAGCAACATCGACAAACGGTGGCTCCTCAATCCAGGGCAGTTTTTCACCCAGCATAACGGCATTTTCGATATTTCGGTCCCTCCCTCGAGCGGGGCCTACGGCGATGTCAGGATGTCGCTCGATTCGTTTGTCACACGCCTGGTGGTCTCATGGCGAAGCGGGGACTCGGTGCAGCTGTACGGCAGCTACCTTTTCGGCCCCACCGATGCACGCGGAAAAACGCCGATGGCGCAATTCGGCATCTACGGCATGCGCGCCGGCCGCGCCTTCGTGAACAATACCGACTCCGCCATCCAGCTCAAGTCCTGCCCGTTCATAAAAGGCAAGGCATTCTGGCGGCCCGGCCACGATACGGTTTACTACAAGGACACCATCGACATCCGTAAGAGCGGCGGAGCGGCGTATTACCTGATGTATGTCAACGGCATAATCCTCGATTCCCTGCCGGCAGCGCAGATTAAATTTCCGCTTCTGGGAGCCGGGATGTTCTGCTGGGGAAAACAGTCGATCAAGGTGGAGTATTTTCACGCCGGGCCGACCATTGCCGAATGTCAGCACCGCCCGCCGGTTGAGCCTTTCCGCGCTTCCCAGGGACCGGTAATTCCGGCGGCTCCAACGGATTCCGGGCAGACTTCCGGACCAGTGGGTAAGGCAGCGAAGCCGTGAGCCTTGTTTTCCTGAAGTTTGAGGCCTGATTTATAATCTTTTCCTGAAGCCTGACTTGGATATCTCAGGGGCGATCCGCGGTCGCCCGTGGCCTTTATTGGATAGCTGATGGCTTTGCAGGGGTTCAACAGGGTAAACCCAGCATTTCCTCTCCTATATATAGAAGATTCCCCGAAGCAGAGCTCCGGGGAATGCGCTCGCTGTGCCTATGCAATTCCTGCCAATTCCTGAATCTTTCTTCTAAAATAGCAAAAACTATGAGATTTATTATTTGAAACATCCATGTGCGGCGAAATGGCTTCCGCCCACTTTGATTTTTCCTCGCCAACCGCATAAAAGCCAAGGGAAGCCAGTGCGGAGGATCCACCATTATAGATTGCATCTGCCAGTTTTTCCCAAGTACCGCAAATGGAATCATTTACATAGGCGCTCAGGATTACACTTTTTGCCCTGGGATAGGCTGCAATCACAGCAGGTAAATCGCCCAGGAGCCATGCTTCCACTTCCTCTATGGCAATACAGTAGCGGGCTTCAGGTTTTGGGTGACAACTATTGAGAATCCCGAATAATTCCTCCCGAAATGTTTTCAGGCATTTGTCGTCGAGATCGCAGACCATAATAACTGCCGCGCCCTTATCGCCATAGCTTGGAAAAGTGCGCCCATATCCTTTCATTAATCTGGGAATGTTTTCCAGTAAAATCCTCTTACACGCGTCCTTTGCATCACGCATGCCCTTTGGAACTCGACCGACGCCACGATAGGAGATCACTCGGAAAGTATGACTATCTCCTATCATTTTAGGTACCAGCATATCAAGCATCCTTTTCCCGGATATATCTTCAACAAGTATTTCGAAATGCATCGCCTTACCTCGCATCCAGATAATCGCTATACCAGAGGCCACCCAGCGGAAGCCCTTCTTCAACCATATGTCGAACGGTTTCATTATCACTTGCACGTCTGATAGTCGAGAAGCCATCGTCTGCCTTCTCCAATATCAAAACTTCCTGTGGCAACAAGGCATCGACAAAATAAGGCTGGTGCGTGGTAATGAATATTTGGGAACTTCCTCTTTGACCAGTAGCATGGTTTCGAAATTCGGTTGCTAAGGTTTCTAACAGTTTGTGATACAGACCATTTTCAGGCTCTTCAATGCATAGAAACGGTGGAGGTGATGGATCTTCAAGCAAAAGAAGGTATGCGAATACCTTAAGGGTGCCGTCAGACATCTGCTGGGCATAGAATGGGTCACTAAAGCCTTTATCATTGAAACGAAGCAAGAGACGGCCATCAGGGGTTTTAGCAGTATCAATTTTATGAATTCCGGGAATTTTAGAAGATATCCTATTAAGAATATCCTGGAAATTTTTCGGATATTCCCGCTCCATGAATTGAACGACATTTCCGAGATTATCGCCGAGAATGTTCAAATGTTTCTGTGGTCCGGCAAGAGGCAAACTGCGGGCCGCATTAGGCGTGAAATAACTCAAATACCAGCCTTCAATAAATTGCCGGAATGCAGATATTCTTGGATGTTGCTTTAGAGATCCAAGTGTTGCAATACCAAGTTTGCGTTTGTCTTCAAGTTCTACAACTTCAGTTTCTCTGCTTTCCTCCGTGCCTTCTGCATTCCGGATGGATTCAATCATCTGTTTTAGATCGAGTGACGATTTGTCCTCATCGATTTGAATTCCTTCTTCCTCACCCTTCCAAGCGAATCCTTTTCCCTCATTGAGCACCAGGAAGGAAAAGGGCCACCCATATTTTTGACCTTTCCTTCGCTGGCGAAGCCGTTCCCAGACAACATATGGCCTGTCTTTGGAATCGGCGCCCACCATCACCTCATAGGTAATAGGCCTCGCAGTTCTATCCTCTTTATAGTAAATTTCAAATTCTATTGGACCTTCTTGCCCCTGCGATCTGATGCGTTGAAACCCGCCTCGGCCGCGCATATCGCACGCCTCTTCGACACCAACCCGCAAGCAATCTGCCAAAAATCCGAAAGCATCAAACAATGAACTCTTTCCGACACCATTTTTGCCGATCACTGCCGTCATGGGCATAAGCGGCGCGGCACTCGGAAGATTCCAGAGTTTTCCCAGAGTAACATCGCGTAAAACACGAAAATTTTTAATCCGGATTCCTTCTATATGTGCCATTAAATTCTCCAATCCGACAGCAGGTGACGGAAATTCAGGATTGATGCCATTTTTCCTCCTCGTCTATGCCCAAATATAACCAAATTACAACGTCAGCGAAGCTCCGTACCGTTTCAGCCGCCCAACCGGTTCAAGGTAAGTGGGTAAAATCTTGTCCACTTCATTCCAGAACAGGCTATCGTACTTACTGAATTTGAAATGGCCAGTTCATGCACTATTAAATATTCAACGACCGAAACCGGGGCCATCATGACTTTCCACTGAAAATTTAATCTCGCTTTTTTTATTGAACATGAAGCTCACCGGTTCTTATGGTCAAGAATGGCGACTCCTCCAAGTTTCACGCCCGTTTTCTCCGCAAAGGCTTTTGCACGGGTAGTAATAAAAATAAAACCTCGCTGCCGGTAAAATTCCCGAAAAAGTTCGGCCCCTGCAACACCCTGCTATGTTCCAACCCGCTGGGAGTCAATCGGAGAATGGCGGAAGGCAGAGGGAAGGCAGAAAGAAGGCACAGGGGAACAAAGGCAAAAAAAGGTAGGAGCCGGGATGAAGGATGAAGAAAAAAAATTTCAAGACCGGACCACAGGGCGACCGCAGATCGCCCCTACAAAGTCTATTTCAATTCGATGGCAGGGGCGAGTTTGAAACCCGCCCCCTAAAAAATCTTTTATGTTCTTTCTACCTAATAGGAGCGTTGCGGGGGTGCGAGAGCGCCTGCCGGAGGCAGACATAGCCGCATGGTTTGGACTTTTTTGCTTTTANNGGCTTTAGGCCAGGGGGAACCCGCGTAGCGAGGTTCCCCTACCAAGGGCCTTTATTATTGTCCTTCCTTTTCCATCCGCTGGATTGTCGCCTTAAGCGCCTTGAAATGATCTTCATCGAGATTCTTCTTGAGGAATGCCCGATCTTCCTTGAATTTTTTATTCGCATCGTCGATCTGCTTATTGGCAAGCATCGCATAGAGGTCGTTGAACTCCTGCATGGCCTGATCCTGCTCGGTCCGTTTCTGGGCGACTCCGGAAATGACGGCGGCCCGCTGTTCCTTGAGCGCGGCAATCCGGTTCTGGTCGTTATCGATTATCCGCCCGGTCGCGGCGAGCTCGGTCTCGATCTTTTTCAACGTTTCCTGCACCGACAGTCTTCCGGAGAGCAAGGTCTTTTTTATCGCTTCGCTGTTTGCCTGGAGCGAGGCCGTCGTTTTGTTGTTTTCAGCTATGGCAGCGGCGTATTTGGCCACAGGATCGCCGGCAGCCCTGACCTGCTGGGCTTGCTGGGTCTCTACCGACGCAATGTCCTGGGCATTTTTCGCCTGTGCATTCGCCAGCATCGCAAGCTCCTTCTGTTGCGCCGCCTGCAGGCTGTCCGCCCGCATTTTCTCGGCAGACGCAGAAGCCGAGGCCTGCCGGTCCCGCTCCTGGATGGCAGCGAGGTCCAGTTTGACTTTTGCAATGGCTGCCCGGGAATTATCGATCTCTGCCTGGATGGACCCCTTCTGCTTCGCAAGGACATCGACGAGGCCCCGCAGGCGAAGAATGGATGCCATGTCGGTTGAATCCGCGGCAAAATTATCGTGGAGCAGTTTCGCCTTGCTCTTTGCAAGCGTCGCCTTTTCATCGTTTTTAGCCCGCAGCAGGCTGTCGGATGAAGCATCTTCCGCCTGTGACTGCGTGGTCAGTCCGGTCAACGATTTTTGCGCAGCTTCAATAAGGATATTCAGGGAATCACCCCAATCGATCAGCTGGATGGCCTCTTTTTTCTTGCCGACAACCATGCTGTCCATAAGCGCCAGGCGTATCGGGGCTGCGCTCCTGACCGGCGGGTTGGCCTGCACGAACTGCGCCTGGTTCTTGCGGGCAACGTCCCGTGCGGCGATTGCGGTCGAGTAAGCCGAGGCATTTGCCGAAAGAGCATTGTCGACAAGCGGCCGGATGCCGCCGGAGGCAGAGGTAGAAAAGGTCGCCTCGCGCTCCTTCAGGCCGGCGGTATTCGCGGCAATGGAGTCCCGCTGCTCTGTCAACGTGTCGAGAGTTGCCTGGCGCGAATCGACCAGGGACTTGCCCCCCTTTTTCCCGCCTCCCTGCGCCTGCATCGCCTCATCCCGGAGTTCACTGGCGACGGTGACCTGGCTGTCAAGAATCAGTTTCGTTTTCAGCGCCGTGAGTACCGCCTTTTCCTGGGACAGGTTCCGTACATCCGCCTCCGCCTTTGCAACTGCGGCGTCATAGGGTGCTCGCAGCGCGGCATAGTTTGCCTGCTCGTCGGCAGCGGACTTGGCGAGCGATGCCCGTTCGGTACCGAGAATCCCGACATCCTTGTTCAGGCCGGCGATCCGGTCCGCGAACTGGTGTTTCTGGTTTTCCATCTGCTTGATGGAATCCTGGAGCATGGCAATTTTCCGGGATTTCTGCGCCTTAACGACCGCTCGCCCGGCGGCAAGCTTGCTCACTTCGGCCTCTGAAACCTGTGTCTGGCTGTCGAGAACATGAAGCTGGCTGCGGAATCGGTCGCGATCTTCGGTCCGGCGTTTTTCGGCGGCAATCGAGTCCTGCGTGAGTTTGTCGGCGGCCGTGGATAAGGCAGCGAGAGCGAGTTCATGAACATGCAGCAGGGAATCGTCGCGGACCTGTTCAGCCTGCAACCGCGCGACGGCATGTCCATCGGCAACCGAATCCCTTACCGGGTGCACGCTACGGGTTGCGGACGCCGCCCGGACGGAGGCAATGACTTTGTCAAGGCTGTCGCCCGTCTTTCGCAGGAGGATGAGCTGATCGTGGAATTTTGCGGCAACGGCAATACTGTCCTGACGCGCCTTTTCGTAGTTCGCCTTCATATCGACTGCGGCAATCTTGCTTTTTGCCAGTGCCTCATCGATATCGGCAAGCTGCTTTGCCTCCGGGCCGGAACCTGAAACCGCTGCGGAAACCGCCCGTACACTGTCATCGCGCAATTTCTTCGCCACCAGCGAAAATGAATCGATCCGTTTCTGCAGGATCGCGATGCGGGCATCAAGGGTATCGGCGGAGAGTTCGTTGCCGGTATTTTTTGCCGAAGTGGTGAGCACGCAGCCGGCGCCGATGACGGCGCATAAGATCAATCGGAGGGAGAGGCGGGATATGAAACATTCTCGTTCACCGCGGTTGGGGACAGACTGATCCTTCAGGCGCATAGGGAGCTCCTCATGCCGTTGTAGTTTTAAAACTACCTGCCGTCGTAGCTGGAAATACTCACTACAATATACTACAAAAATACTTTAAATGGAGCTTATTGCCAATAACCCAATGACTTCCGGCTCAAAGAATCGACCGTACCGCCGCCGCGACAATCCGAATCCCTTCGGCAATTTTCTCCTCGGGCGTGTGGGCAAACGCCAGCCGGAAGCAATTTTTCTTCACGCCGTAGGGATCGAAGCCGCTCCCGGTTACAAAAGCCGCCCGGCTCTTCAGCGCTTCGGCAAAAACCGCCGACGCGTCCAGTGATTCGGGCATGGTGACCCAGACGTAGAACCCTCCCTTGGGCCGGGTCCAGGTTACCGGCGACGGCATTTCAGCGGCAAGGGCATCGAGCATGATGGTTGCCCGGCGGGCATAGGCTGCGCGCACCGTCGCAAGATAGAGCGGGAGCCTGCCGGTCCGGAGATACTCGTGCGCCAGGACCTGGGTAAAGGTGGAGGAGCATGCGTCCATCGATTGCTTCGCCAGTTCGCACTTTTCCACGATCTCAGCGGGCCCGAGCAGCCAGCCGAGCCGAAGGCCCGGTCCGAAAATTTTTGAAAAGGATCCTGCATAGCAGACCGGTTCCCCGGCGGCAGCCATTGCTTTGAGCGGAACGGTAAGCGGCCTGTCGCGTTCGTCAAAATACAGTTCCCCGTAGGGGTCGTCTTCAAGGAGGCAGATATCGCGTCCGGCGAGAGCTTCGAGTACCTCCCTGCGTCGCACTTCGCTGTAAATGATCCCGGCAGGGTTCTGGAACGACGGATTCAGGTACACCATTTTGGCGCGCGACCGGTTCGCATCAAGAACCTTTTTCAGTTCGTCGATGACGATCCCGTTATCGTCGAGCGGCGCCGCTGCCATGGAGGCGCCGTACGAGAGGAAAGCCGCCAGTGCACCGATGAAGCTTGGATTTTCGGAAACGACCACATCCCCGGGGTCGAGCAGGGTTTTGCTCAGGAGATTGATCGCCTGTTGGGCACCGGTGGTTATAATGAGGCTCTGGCCTTCAAAGGGCAAGCCTTTCGATCGCAGGTATTCGGTGAGTGAGGCGAGCAAGGGAGGATAGCCCGACGTGGGACCATACTGCAAAGCCGCCTGCTTGGCCTCAAGGGAAAGCGAGCCGTAAAGTTCATCGATGACCTGCGTCGGCAACAGGCTTGCCGCCGGCATTCCGCCTGAAAAAGAGATGATCGAGGGATCGGCGGCAAACGCCATCAGCCGCCTTATTTCCGATGAACGCATTCCCCGGGCGCTTTGGGAAAAACGGGGCATCCGGCCTCCTGGTAGAAAGTTACCCGCTGAACTCGCGGCATCGCGGCGGAAGGTGCCCGATCAAGAGATCCGCGCCGCCGGGACGCGTACCATTCGATTCAAAAATGACGGTGGTATCGACATTGCCCCGCGGAAAAAAATCGCCGACAACGACGAGCCAGCGCGGCGCAAGAAGTTTTTCAAGCGTTTCAAAGAGAAAGGAGGTCACCGCCTCATGAAAGGCCCCGATCATCCTGAATGAGTTCAGGTAAAGCTTCCATGATTTCAGTTCCACGCACACGTTGCCCGGGAGGTAACAGACCGTGATTCCGGCAAAATCGGGATACCCGGTTCGCGGGCAGACACAGGTGAATTCCGGGAATACGATCCGGATTATGCCGCTTCCGGAGCTTGTTGCCTTGAAGGGACAGGGGAATGTTTCAATGGCGGGCAGTGCATGGCTGTGTATCGCTTCATCAAGCGACATGATGTTCTTGAACATGAACCGGTTCCACCGTGTTTTTTTATTCGCCGCATGGGCGCCTGCCGCATCGCCGCCGCGCGTATGTGCTTCCTGCCGGAGAGGCACCCTACGTTCAAAAATACCAGATGCAGCCGGATGAATCAATATTTGATAGGCTCTAAACCATGATACGATGTATTTTTCCCGCGGCCGGTTACGCGCAGGCGCCTCAGCCTGCGCATTTCTTCCTCTGCATCAGGACCCCGCAACCAACCGGCATGGCGGGAAGGAAAATGCAATGAATATCGACCGGCGACAGGTATCCGAATTTGAACGGCAATACCTCGACAACCTGACCAGAATATCCGTTGAATCGGGATCCATCGAGCCGGCATTGTATCAGAAATACAATGTCAAGCGGGGCCTGCGAAATGCCGACGGCACCGGCGTCCTGGTCGGCCTGACCAGCATCGGCGACGTGCATGGCTATATTGTGGATGAGAATGAAAAGGTTTCAGTCGAGGGCCGGCTGCGGTACCGCGGCATCGATATCGAGGAGATCGTACGGGGATTCCAGGCCGAAAGTCGCCATGGATTCCATGAGGTTGTGTATCTCCTCCTGTTCGGCCGCCTTCCCACACGCCTGGAACTCGGTCACTTCAACGATATGCTCGATACCTGTCGCGACCTGCCCGAAGGGTTTACCGAGGACATGATTCTCGCGGCACCCAGTCCGGACATCATGAACAAGCTGGCACGGGCCATTCTTGCCTCGTACTCCTACGATTCCCATCCCGACGATACCGGCATCCGCAATGTGCTGCGCCAGTGCATCGAGCTCATAGCGAGATTCCCGACCATGGTTGCCTACGGCTACCAGGCCAAACGCCACTACTATGACGACAAGAGCCTCTACCTGCATAAGCCGCAGCCGGGGCTGAGCACGGCTGAGAATTTTCTCTATATGATCCGGCCCGACTCGTCGTATACGCCGCTCGAAGCGGAAATTCTTGACCTTGCGCTCGTGCTCCATGCCGAACATGGCGGCGGCAACAACTCCGCCTTCTCCATCCATGTCGTTACCTCCTCGGATACCGACACGTATTCCGCCGTGGCGGCCGCGGTCGGGTCGCTCAAGGGGACCAAACACGGCGGGGCGAATATCAAGGTGGCGAAGATGTTCGAGGACATTATGGCAAATGTCAAAGACTGGCAGGACGAGCAGGAGGTAACCGCTTACCTGACGAAAATCGTCCGCAAGGAGGCCTTCGACCGGTCGGGGCTCATCTACGGCATCGGGCATGCGGTCTATACGCTGTCCGATCCCCGTGCCGTTATCATGCGCGACAAGGCGGAGCAACTGGCCTGCGAAAAATCGAGAATCGACGAATACAAGCTATACCGAACGGTGGAGCAGTGCGCACCGCGCGTCATTGCCGAAATCAAAAAGCAGACCAAGCCGACGGCGGCGAACGTCGATTTCTATTCCGGGTTTATTTACAGCATGCTCAATATTCCCCGCGAACTTTTTACGCCGATCTTTGCGATCTCCCGGATTGCGGGGTGGTCGGCGCACCGGATCGAGGAAATAGTTTCCGGCGGGAGAATCATGCGCCCGGCATACAAGAGCGTTGTCAACAGTGCCCACTACCAGCCGATTGACAAAAGATAGTTGGAGGGTTAACTTCAATAGATTTGTTTTTTTT
The DNA here is from genome assembly GCA_003164335.1 of Fibrobacterota bacterium. Lineage (GTDB taxonomy): Bacteria > Fibrobacterota > Chitinivibrionia > Chitinivibrionales > Chitinispirillaceae > BOG-1184. The sequence continues at coordinate 1,969 of PLTF01000149.1, read as the reverse complement.
CGTTACTGCTCTTGCGGGGAAACCTCGCTGCGCGGGTTTCCCCTGGCCTGAAGCCGCAAAAAAGCGTCTTCAGGCACACCCTTTCCTGCGGAGGAACGAGGCTATGCCTGCCTCGCTTACGCTCAGCAGGCGCTCTCGTTCCTCCGCAACGCTTCCATTAGGTAGAAAACACAAATACTGCAAAGCAAAACCGTGAAAACGTATATGATTATATGTATAAAATCAAAAGCTACCTGCTTCATCATCTGGTCGCAGCATAGTTAGATATCATTCTCCGGTAACCAACCGGAACAGATTCTTTCAATAAGCATAGTATCGTTCCAAATTTGTGCCAATGAAAAATGTTTTTGCTCGTCATTTAACTTTACGACCAGTTTCTCGCCGTTTCCATCCGGAATAAACCAATTTTGAACTTTGCCCTCCCGGCTCCTTCCACCCGCTCTTCTCATAATCGGCGGTTTCTGCGCCCATGCTGGAATTGGTTCGTCAGCAACATATTTTACGAGTTCTCGTGACACCGCTGCACCTAAAGGGAAGAAAATGAAATACAATTCTTTGCTTTGATTCAATCCGCTAAAAGATGTTGGACGAGTATCATAAAGACCTGGTAATATGCGAATCAGATGACCGAATTTATCATCTTTATAGGTATTTTGAAAATAGGCGAATCCTTTAGGAGTTTTTAGCTCAAAAATATTGCCTAATCTTGGAGCTTTTGCCATTTGTTAGTAGCCTTCTTTCTGTAAATGCTTATAACCTCTTGCCAATTGCGAAGCATGCGCGGGATGGTTATGGAGATGTTATTAATCTTATTCAGGAGAGTCCCATTTTCTATTTGAGCCGCGTCCTTGAAGCCGACCATCAAGCGGCCGGTTTCGACATAGGCGAGGCGGGGGGCGGGGCGGAGATAGGAGTATCCGATGAGCATAAGAGCGGGAAATATGACGCTAACTATAGTCGGGAAAACATAACGAAACAATTTCATTAGAACAAAAGTCCTTTCAGTTATGGTGCATAAAGTGGAGCATTTCCTATGAGATCCGAGCATCCCTGGCCCTTATTCCACCTACAAGATCAAAGCCGCAATTGATAACCAATAGATGCTAATCGTTATTAGCACAAAATCCAGTAGATATAATTATATCATTTTCCTGAATTGTGAAAATCCATTTATGCAAATGTATCCAATTCAACTTGCGATCTCATTTATTGCTGATACTTTCGCAGGCTAAATGTTGATCTATCTTGGCTTACACAACCAATATTCCCCAAAGTGGCTTCATAAAAAAAACGCTCAAAATTTAGCAGCTGACTCCTTTTCGAAAATTTTTCAATAACAATTGAAGGATCGTCTAACCATTCACTAAATTGACACTTTTCGATATAATTAGTTTGACCATTTATATAATAAATCATATCTCCGGAATAATATAAAAACATAGCTTGCACAGAATTCACATCTTTTAGAGTTCTTTCTTTAATTAGTAATTTTACAAGCTGCCTTTTTTTAAGAATGCAAAAATCATTATAGAATAGCAGCGTGCTATCATTTATTATTTTACCAAATGGATAACCGGATGGATTTCCAAACGGTCCAATTGATGATATTAGAGATAAGGATGATAGGTTTGCAGATTTCCCAGCAAACAATTTGAACCACTCTGGTTTATTGCTATCAATTGCCAATAAAATAATTTTATTCTTAGAAGCGTAAAAATCATATGTTGGATATGGAGAATTAAATATTTGATTCTTTTGCCCTCCAATATCTTTCTTATATAATCTTTTATCAATATTAGGAAGGATTTCTCCTTCCTCATCGCAAAAATTATCCGTACAAAGAATTCCATTTTGATCATCATAAAAAAAACAACGTTTCTCTCTTATGCTATCCTCGACAACGTTATCTTTGTCCTTTAAAAACAATATCCATGCATCCTTTGTATCGTAAGCCTCCGGTAATCCCCGT
>PLTF01000095.1 GCA_003164335.1 Fibrobacterota bacterium | reverse complement strand
GGCTTTGGCCAGGGGGAACCATTTTTATGGTTCCCCCACCAGAGGCCTTGGATTTAAGCCCGGTTCCCCCATCAAATGCATTTAAATTAAGCCAGGTTCCCCCACCAGAGCAGAGCCACTTATTATTAATTATTCTCCCCGCCTTGCGACCAGATGATTGAAGCCGTTACCGCCCCTTGCAAGGTACCATATGTTTTGGTACGAAATACCTATTTCCCATTTTGCTCGGTAATACCATGCATTCTCATTCTATCCTGTTTTTGTTGCACTTTATTAATCACTGCCCCCGGGGTGCCTTAGCTGGGCGCTTGGAGAATCGTATATTGAAGCTCCCCGCACCCGCAGCGGGGATCGCGCCCGCGGTGCCTGTTCATTGCAATCGGTAAACAAAACGATCCCGCCTGCAAGGGTTACGCGAGTCCGGTTTGGGTTATAAACTGCTCACCGGGACACAAATTATTGACATCTTTAATCGTCATGATCCATTTTAGCTGTGAGTTTATATAATAACGTATCATCTCAAACCAAGAGGGAGCATAGTTGCAATGGCAAGAATTTCCAAAGCAGGGAAGGTTAAGCCGCAAAAGAAGGCCATGCCGGTTCCGGCAAAGGGTAAAAATCTCCGCGGTCTTGGTAAGCCTGTTCAGCAAACTAAAAAAGTATCCAGGACTCCTGCCGCGGCAGTGTCGCAAAAAGCAAGAAATGAAAAAATAGTTGCGGCCTACAAAAAAGGCACATCCGGAATCGTCATTGCCAAACAGGTCGGCCTCTCTGCCGTCCAGGTATATAAGATTATTAACCAGGCAGGCGCCGGAAAGAATACCGGTGCAAAAAAATTGCCGGCAAAGAAAACAGTAACAAAGAAGGCGCCGGCAAAGCCCGCCATCTCCAAAAAGTTGCCGCCGAAGGCAGCGCCCGTGAAAAAAACGCCCGGCAGGAAAAAAGGTAAGTAATCGGGTTCACGGCAGGTTACCGCAAGTCAGGCCCTTCAACCGATGGTTCCGCCGGTTGAAGGGCCTTTTTATCTGCTGCGTATGATTGGACCACCCGGCAGCAGCGTTCCCCTACCCTTCAATCGACCGGAATTTATATTTTTCAGGAACTTCGGGAGGAAGGTACCATGAGTATTGAAACATCCGCCGGGCTTATGAAAATAGCGGTCTTCTATGACGGGCAGTATTACTATAAAATTAGCAACTACTATTGTTTCCAGCACCCCCGCAAACGAAGGCTCAATATCAGCGGCCTTCAGGCTTTCATCCGCCATAAAGTCGCCGAGGTCCTGGCAGCTGAAGAAAACCTCTGCCCTATTGTCGATGCGCATTACTTCAGGGGGCGGCTGAGCGCCATCGAGGCGCAAGGTTCCCAAATTCTCTTCAATGAGCGCCTGTTCGACGAAATCCTGATGAATGAAGGAATAATAACGCACTACCTTCCCCTGAAATATTCCCAGGGAAAAAGACAGGAGAAAGGAATTGACGTCTGGCTTGCACTCGAAGCCTATGAACTCGCGGTTTATAAGAGATACGACGTCCTGGTCCTCATTGCCTGCGACGGCGACTATGTGCCTCTCGTGCGGAAGCTGAGCACCCTTGGGACCAGGGTAATGCTCCTGAGCTGGGATTTCCAGTATAACGACGAATTCGGCAACCTCCAGAGCACCAGGACTTCCCAGGATTTATTGGAAGAGGTAACCTACCCGATCGCGATGCATGAATTGATCGATAATCGTGTCAGGCAGAATGATGCCATAATCAACAATCTGTTCGACCCTGCCACCGCGAGGATTACCGCGCCGTTTCCCAAACCTCCGTCCGCAATGACCGGCAAGCCGGTTTCCGGGCCTGAAAACGGCAATATCGGTGCCGAAATTAAAAAATCAAGGATTTGTGCCTTGAAAGAAGGATATGGCTTTATCGAGTATCGTCCCAACAACGTGTTTTTCCATTACAGCCAGCTCGTCAACATTGATTTTAACGATTTGAAAATCGGGGATATGCTGGAATTTACCCTTACCGAACGTGATGGAAAGCCCAATGCGGTGAATGTCAGGAAAGCCGAAATTTAGTTCGCGTTCCCTTGCTTCAAGAAAAATGCCGCTACCGGCGTTCATCGCTTCCTGAAAGGAAGGATGGCACCGCGAACGGCATTTTTCAGAGTCCCCCTTCTTATCTTTCGTGCGGATCTCTCCGCCCCTCATGTTTCATAGTAAGATGTAACGCATCCCGCTTCATTCTACGTCTGAGTCTGATGATGCTCAAGCCACTCTTCCTGGCGTTTATGCATCTCCTCACGCGTCAGGACCAGCTTATTGGTCGCTAATGACCAGCAATGACCGAACGGATCCTGCACCTGTCCGATCCGGTCTCCCCAGAAGGCGTCCAAAATCGGCATAATGACTTTGCACCCGGCCTTTGTCGCTTCCCTGAAGATCGTGTCGGAATCCGGTACGTAGAGATACAGGCTTGCCGTTGCAAACTGCTCCGGGCCTTTCTCGTGTTCGTTACCCATGGCATCGGCGAGTATTATCGGTGAATCGCCGAACCGCAGTAACGAATGTAACACCTTTCCATCGGGACCATAATCAACTTCTCCCACCAATTCGGCTTTAAAGACCTTCCGATAGAATTCGATGGCCTCACGTGCATTGCCGTTAAACCATAACTGGGTTGTCAGCGAACGCATCCCTTCCGGAATCGGTTTTGTCGCTTTGACCGCCATAACATCCTCCTTTTTCAAAACCTTTGTCTGCCAAACATCTCACTTACTATTACGTTTAACCCCGGTGCCATTGATGCGGGCAGTACCGGCAAAATGCTCCTCAATGGAATTTTTGCGCTTAATTAAGGGGCGATTATTATTTTGAGAAAGCTTTTTGCATTTTTGCGAAATTTCTGTCACTTATAATCGGGTGGGGCTGCACACCGCATTAATTGTCAAAAGACTGGAGAAGGCATGACTTCTATAATGCGACGTTCGGCAGGCACTTTCTTTTTAGCTCCGCTCGTCATTTCCTTCATTTTACTTTCTGCCGCCATCGTCATCCTGGGAGCACTCTTCTTCAGGCACAGTGAGAAGAATCTCAAGAGCCGGATCGAACATGAGCATTTGGCCATTGCCGAACTCAAACGGTCGCAGATTGTCCAGTGGCGCGAAGAACGCCTGTCGGCGGCATTTGATATCATGGACGACCGGTTCGCGCAAGGAGCCGTTTCCCGCGTCTACAGTACGCCATCGCGCGACAGGCTTGACGATACGATCATGCAGTGGATGTCGCTCCTCTGCTTCCATGAGCACTACAGCGGCGCAGCACTGTCGGACCGGGAGGGAAACATTCTGGCTTCGACTCCCGGCGGCGGATTCGGGAGGGATTCCACGATTCTCGGAACGATACACTCGGCGATTGCCGAAGATGTTCCCATCCTTGGCGATCTTGAGAAATCGGGTGCTTCCGGCAATCCGGCCTTGCATCTGATCATTCCCATGGGTTGCCGGGCCGGAAGTTTAGGAAGAGATATCTGCACTTCGGTACTGGTACTTGCAATCGATCCGAACCGGTTTCTCTATCCGCTTATCCGAAAATGGCCCCTGCCCAGCCATACTTCGGAAACACTCCTCCTGCGGCGCGAAGGCAATCGCATCGTCTTTTTGAATGCACTCCGCTTTCGCAACAATGCAGTTCTTTCCTACTCACTTCCTCTGAGCACCTCGAACCTCCTCGGCGCCATGGCAGCGCGGGGGGATAGCGGCGTTGCGGAGGGTATCGATTACCGGGGAGTGCCCTGCATGGGCGCCCTTCTTGCCATTCCCGGTTCGCCCTGGTTTATTGTAGCGAAAATCGACCGGGAGGAAGTTTACGCTCCGGTCAGGCGCCTTTTTTATTCAATCCTTGCCCTGACGCTGCTTCTCGTTGTTTTCGCAGGCCTTGGACTCGGCATTATTCAGCGCCACGATGCCGCAGCGCGATACCGGAGCCTCCTGACGGCAGAACGCGAGAAGACAGGCCTCCTCGATTCGCTTGCGGACAGTGAACGTCAGTTCAGGTCCCTGTTCGAAAGTATGACCGAGGGTGTCGCGCTGCATGAGGTCATCCGTGACGGATCGGGAAGCGCCGTCGACTACCGGATCGTCGAGGTCAATCCGGCGTTCAAACGGCAAACCGGAATATCGTGCGCGAGCGCAAAGGGACAAACGGCATCGACCTTCTACGGGGTCTCCCCTGCCCCCTATCTCGATTGCTATGCCCGCGTCGCCGAAACCGGAATTCCCGACGGTTTCGAGACCTTATTTGCACCTCTTGACAGGTATTTTTTCATATCGGTGTTCTCGCCTGCCCGTGACCGGTTCGCCACGGTATTCGAAGACATCACCGAGCGAAAACGGTCCGAGGCGAGGATAGCCGAGGAGCGCGAGCGCCTGCTCGTCACCATCCGCAGTATCGGGGACGGTGTGATCACGACAGATGTCGCCGGCATCATCACGCTCATGAACAAGGTGGCCGAGGAACTTACCGGATGGGGTCAGGCCGAGGCCGTCGGACGTCCGTTGACCGAGGTATTTAACATCATCAACGAATTTACCAGGGTCAGGTGCATCAATCCCGTCGATAAGGTCCTGGCAACCGGCGGCATCATCGGCCTCGCCAACCATACGGCCCTTATCCGGCGTGACGGCAGCGAGTGCTCGATTGCAGACAGCGGTTCACCCATCCGGGATCGCGAAAGCCGGATCGTCGGCGTGGTGCTCGTCTTCCGCGATATCACCGAAAAGCTTAAGGCCGATCTGGCGCTCCAGAACGCCCAGAGGCTTGAGTCCATCAGCATACTCGCAGGCGGCATTGCCCACGATTTCAACAACCTGCTCGGCGGCATCTTCGGGTATATCGATATTGCCCGGGAGCGCGCAGAGGTGGGCAATGCCCGGCAGGCTGCGGATTTGCTCGCCAAATCTCTCGCCGTCTTCGATCGGGCAAAGAGCCTTACCCGGCAACTGCTGACTTTTTCAAAGGGAGGAATGCCGGTCCGGAAAACGCAGCGCCTTGCGAAGCTGGTCCGCGATGCGGTCCATTTTGTGCTGAGCGGCTCACGCATCACCGCGACCATATCGCTCCCGGAAGATCTCTGGCTCTGCGATTTTGATGAAAACCAGCTTGCGCAGGTCATCGATAATATAACGCTCAACGCCTGCCAGGCAATGCCGTCCGGCGGCAGGATAGAGGTTTCGGCGGCGAACGTGGCCCCTGAAAATGTCCCGCGACTCCTCCCTCCGCTGCCGCATGTCCGCATCACGATACAGGACTTCGGTATCGGCATTTCACCGGACCACCGGACACGGATCTTCGATCCTTTCTTTACGACCAAGCAGCAGGGAAGCGGCCTCGGGCTTGCTACAAGCTATTCAATAATCAAGAAGCATGACGGGTGTATCGAGGTGGAATCCGAGCTGGGTGAGGGGTCGGCCTTCCATATCTAGCTGCCCGCCTCGTCATCGCGGCTGCCGGAGTCCGGATTGCTGGCGGGCCACCAGTTTCGCGGCAGCGGCAGGGTCCTCATCATGGACGATGAGGAGTTCCTCCTCGATGTCGGTTCCGACATGCTCAAGAGCATCGGGTTTGAGGTTGTAAAAGCCCGGCACGGCGATGAAGCCATCGCCCTCGTTAAGGAGTCGGTACTTCGCGGCACCCCATTCAGGGCAGCCATTCTGGACCTTACCATTCCCGGCGGGCTGGGAGGACAGGAAACGGTCGGACCGCTTGCTGAAATCGATCCTGAACTGCGCATAATCGCTTCCAGCGGCTACACGGACAACCCGGTCATGGCGGAGCCGGGCCGTTACGGCTTTGCAGGCCGGCTCATCAAACCCTACCGGAAGAGCGAACTTTCAAAGCTTATGCAGACGCTTTTCGGTTGAAATCATCCGTATGCGAATCCGGGAAGGAGCTATTTTTAAGGATCAGAATCCAATCAGGACGATCCACCAACCGCCGAGGTAGCCATGGCCCGAAGGCTCGATGAAGTCTCCCGTACCTTTTCAGAATATCTTCTCGTTCCCCGCCTTACCGGCAAAAATCACCTGCCGAAGAACGTCTCGCTCAAGACCCCGGTCGCAAAATTCGGGAGGGGCCAATCATCCCCCTTTTCCCTCAACATTCCCTTCGTTTCCGCGAGCATGCAATCGGTTTCCGGCACAGAAATGGCGATCGGGCTCTCCCGGCTGGGAGGCCTTGCCTTCGTCTATTGCTCCCAGGCGGTCGAACTGCAGGCATCGATGGTGCAGAAGGTCAAGACCCACAAGGCGGGATTCGTCCCCTCGGACTCGAATATAAGGCCCGACACGACCCTCGCCGAAGCGATAGCTCTTCGCAAGAGTACGGGCCACTCCACCATGCCGGTTACCCACGACGGAAGCCGCAACGGCCTCCTGCTCGGAATCCTGACCGATAAGGACTACTGGGAGTACGAGGACGATCTCAGGCGACCGGTTGCGGATTTCATGACACCGAAAGAAAATGTCGTATTCGGCGCGGTCGGCCTCACGCTGCACGAAGCGAACCGGCTCCTCCGGAAGCACAAGAAGGAGTGCCTCCCTATCCTCGAAGAGGACGGCCGGCTTCAATCGCTCGTCTTCAAGAAGGATTACATCGACCATATGAACAATCCCGACGAGCTTCTTGACGGCCAGAAGCGGCTTGCCGTCGGCGCCGGGGTCAATACCCACGACTACCGGGAGCGGGTGCCGGCGCTCCTCGACGCCGGAGCGGATGTGCTCTGCTTCGACTCTTCGGACGGGTTCACCGAATTCCAGAAGGAAGCGGCGCTCTGGATCCGGAAGCGGTACGACCACTCGGTCGTGCTCGGCGGGGGCAACGTGGTGGACGGCGATGCGTTCCGGTATCTGGTCGAAGAGGCGCAACTTGATTTTGTCAAGGTCGGCATCGGCGGGGGGTCCATCTGCATCACCCGCGAGCAGAAGGGCATCGGTCGCGGCCAGGCCTCCGCGCTCATGGCTGTGGTTGCGGAACGAGACAAGTATTACGCCGAAACGGGCACGTATATCCCGGTCTGTTCCGACGGCGGGCTGGCGAACGACACCCAGATCATCATCGCCCTGGCCATGGGAGCGGACTTCGTCATGATGGGCCGGTACTTTGCCATGACCAACGAGAGTCCGACCCCGCGCATTGCAATCAGCGGACGGATGTACAAACCCTACTGGGGCGAAGGGTCGAACCGCGCCCGCAACTGGCAGCGCTACCACGCCGAAGAGGAGTCCGAGGCGGCGAACAAATTCGAAGAGGGGGTCGACGCCTACGTTCCGGTGCTCGGTCCCCTGCGCGATGTCATGGCGGTGACGGTTGCAAAGCTGAAATCGACCATGTGCAACATGGGGTCGCTGACCATCAGGGAGTTCACCGAAAATGCGGTCCTGACCCGCATTTCGGAGCAGTCGTTTGTCGAGGGCGGGACCTCGAATGTATTTACGTTCGATAAGAACCTGCCGCGGGAAGCGTAGGTCTGGTAGCTTTTTTTGAAAATTTAAATTCTTTTGGTTGACCAACCCGGAATACAAATTCAAATTCTTCTGGATGGCTGAGCCGGGTCACCCGCACGAGGTGGGAGTGCTTCATAATAGGCCCCCTGCGGCGGGGACCCACAAGCCTCTGCGAAAAAGATTAGAACCCTCCATCTTGAATTAGATACCGCTTAAAAATTTGAGCCCTGGAGGATTCGCATTAAGCTCGGTTCCCCCACCAAAGCACTAACCTTTATTTGTAGTTTATAGTCCGCCTGCCGCAACCTGCAACGGCGGGGCGAAACGGCTCATTTCCGATTTGTATCCGGAGCTGGAGAAAGTTTCCAGTGAGTACAAGGTACTTGCCGACGAAGCCTGGGATCGCCTGCATGCCGATCCGCAAACAACGGTGGAAGAAGCCGGGGCCATAGCGGATGAGGCCCTGAAACGATACCAGCCGACTCAGGCGACAGGCTGATGCCGTAAGTCCCTGTAAAAACACGTCCGGTACGTGCCGGACGTGTTTTGCAATTTCCGAAAGGTGCAATAATCGCCGCTTATGTCCGTATTTTTATTCCTTTAATCAACCGACCCACTCACTATCCAAGGAGGACCCATGCGCCGCAACGGCCTGAAATCGATCATACCCCTTTCAATAACCCTCATTGCCTGTGTCGCCGTGGCTGTGGCCGTTCGCGGCACCTGTTCATTCGCCGACCAGGTGCGGCCCGAACACGGTTCAATCGTTTTCGGAGCAGCGCAGAAGCCGGACCTGCCCGCCTCCTCGCAGCTCGGCGCATTCAAGTCGGTTATCGCCGATATTGCAGACAAGGTCATTCCGACAGTTGTTTCCGTTATTCCCACGAAGATCGATACCGTGGTCTTCTCGAATAACCCCTTTTATCAATTTTTCGGCGACGACCCCTTCGGAGACTTTTTCGGGCAGCAGCCGCGCGGACGACAGCGGCAGAACCAGCCGCCCCTTGAAAAACGCGAGCTCCGCCAGCAGGCGCTCGGAAGCGGCGTCATCGTATCGAAGGACGGGTATATCCTGACCAACTATCACGTCGTGGCCGGCGCCAACGAGATCGAGGTCAAGACCTCGGACAAGCGGAGCTTCCGCGCCGAGGTGGTGGGGCTGGATTCCCTTGCCGATGTCGCGGTTATCAAAATCAAGGAATCGGTGCACGACCTCCCGGTCGCCTATCTCGGCAACTCCGACAAGCTGCGGCCCGGCGACTGGGCCATTGCGGTCGGCAATCCTTTCAATTTTACTTCGTCGGTGACCCTCGGCATCGTCTCGGCACTCAAGCGCACGGCGCAGGAGGGCACCGAGGGCTACCAGAATTTCATCCAGACCGATGCCGCAATCAATCCCGGCAACTCCGGTGGCGCTCTTGTCAATATCGACGGTGAACTGATCGGCATCAATACCATGATCTATACGCAATCGGGCGGGTATATGGGCATCGGTTTCGCGATTCCCATCAACATGGCGCGCCAGATCATGGAGGACCTGATTTACGAAGGAAAAGTCTCGCGCGGCTGGCTCGGGGTGTCCATCCAGGAGCTCGACGGCGCAACCCGCGAGGCGATGGGGCTCGATGCCGGCGCCAAGGGAGCGCTGATCGGCGATGTTTTCAAGGGGCAACCCGCGGACAAAGCGGGCATCAAGCGCGGCGACGTGGTGACCTCGCTTGACGGGCACCCGGTCGACGGACCGAACGAACTCCGCCTTGCGGTTGCCGCACTCCACCCGGGAGTGAAAGTACCGGTGGTCCTTCTCAGGAACGGGAAAAGCTTGACCGTGCAGGTGACGCTTACCAATCGCGCCTCCGGGAAAATGCAGAGCGCTGAACCGGGCGGCTCGAAGGACGAGGGAGAATCGGGCGACCTGGTCGAAAAGCTGGGGATTAAAACACAGGGGCTTACCGCGGATAAATGCAATGAACTCGGCATCGATCCCGGCACCAAAGGGGTTGTGGTACTCGATGTCAAGTCCTCTTCGCAGGCCGGGGAACAGGGGCTGCGGCCCAACGACATTATCCTTGAAGTCAACCGAAGGGCGATCGCGTCCCAGAACGATTTCAAGGAAGCCGTCAAATCTGTCAAGGTCGGAGAGCCGCTCATGCTGCTCATCCTCCGCGAAGGCAATACCTTCTACCGGGCGTTCAAGCTCGAAAAATAGCCACCGCCTGCCGGTGCAGCGGGTTGGCCCCACTTCCCTGGGCCACACGCTGCGCCGGCAATTTCAGCCTCTACAAACGGCTTGAGTCTTCCGCGTTCGCACACGGTATCCGGCTGGAGAGGTTCCGCATCCCGGATTTTACCGAGGCTGCCAACGTATCGAACCCCGATTTGGTTTCGGCAAGAAGCGTGTTGAGTTCCCGGAGGGTCTCGCCTCCCTGCTCCGGAAGGTGTTCGCGCGCCTCGCTCACAATCTCTTCAATCCGCACCATAGCTTCTTTCGTTATCTGCGCGATTTTTTCCCCTACGATTTCGAGCTGATTATTGCCCTTTTTATTCTTTAACGTTGTTGCTGCGACCGCGACCCCCACCACGCCGACGGCTGAGCCGGCGATAATGGGCCATATATGGTTACTGTGTTTCATAGGATCCTCCTCGGTTAAATTTTCTAAACTTTCAGCAAATCACCTCTGTTAGGAGTCGCAAATCATGTGCCGGGAGAAATAAGAAATATTTGAAATTACTTCTCAGGTGGGGAAACCTCGCTACGCNNCGCTCAGCAGGCGCTCTCGCACCCCTCCAACGCTCCCATTAGGTAGAAAAAACACCGGCAAGACATTGATGGTGGAGGCCAAGATTTTGCAGGGGGCACGGCGTGCTATGCCCTGTAGGTCTTGCAAATTCAAAAGAACCTGGATCGGAGATCCAGGCCACTCGATCATAGCATAGGTGCAGGGCGACCGCGGGTCGCCCCTACAATTTCTCTTACGTGTTTTCTACCTAATGTGAGTGTTGCGGGAGTGGGCGAGCGTTTGCGGAACGCAAACATAGCCACCCACTTCCGCAGGAAGGGGTGTGCCTAAAGACGCGTGCCTTTCGCGGCTTTAGGCCAGGGGGAACCGCCAAAGCGGTTCCCCCACCAAAGGCATTTGACTTAAGCTCATATTCCCAGCCAGAGCAATAACTCTACAACCTTATAATTATCCCCGCTGTTCCGCAAAAACCCTGAACCGCTCCAGATCCTCTTCCAAACGTTTCCCCGGATTAAATAGCCGCGTGGCGAGATTCCTGGCGAATGCATCGATTTCGTAGAACAGGGTCACGGTAACACTCGTCCGTCCCCCGGCAAGTTCTTTAAACTCCGCGCTTCCCCCGGTATAGAGATCCCCGCCGATGCTCTGCCACGCGACAAGACGGTTTTCCTCGACCGCCGTGGTCACGGCATCCCACTGCAGCCGGAACCCGAAGGGGCCCCGGATGACCCAGTGCGATATTCCGCCGCCCCGGTTCTCAACCGATTTGACGCTTTGCATGAAGGTGGGGAACAGCTCGAAGTTTTTCCACAGGCGGAAGACCCGGGAAACAGGGGACCCCGCGGAGATCGAACGTACTACCCGGTCCATCGGGAACCCCTTATCGGTAAACTAGAGAGGATCCGACGGGAAACTCTCGGGCGAAACGGAAGGTCCGATGCCTTCCTTTGCCAGTGCAGCGACCTTCTGCGCTGTTTTTTCGTCGACCATCAGAAGAACTTCATTGACGGATGTTTTCATGGGCACTCCTTCCGTTGCAGAATGGCAAAAAGCAATAATTGTGCCCGAATGCGGAACAATCGGGCGAACCATTGGCAAAGGTTGCAGGATCCGGCCTTCTCCAAAGAAGCGAACATCGGGGAATGAAGGCATCGCTTCTCATTTTCAGGAATACCTTGCAATAATAGGAAGATCCACCCCGGTAGAGCTTCATGAGCGCGGGTTACTATATTCCATAGCGAATAGCGCCGGAAGCGTGCCCGTATGCAGCGGGCGCGGTCTTGCGGCCAGTATCCCGGCGGTAAGCGTGCGCCGCGGCGATTTCTTTAACTATCCGGGGGAGGAGACTCTGCAACCGATGCTGGATGGGCTTCTTGAAAAAATTCAAAAGAGGGTCGGCGACGCGCTCAAAGAGATCGTCGAGGAGTGCGATAAGGAGCACGGCATCCGGCTGCACAGCCCTCTCCTGTTCGACTGGTTACGGGAATTCGTTCTGCGAAACGGGAAAAGCATCCGTTCCACGCTTTTTATCATCGCCTATTCGGGATTTGCCGAAAGGATCGTCCCACGGCTCTACCGGAGCGCTGCAGCCCTTGAACTGGCGCACGACTTCGTGCTCATCCATGACGATATCATCGATCGGGCGGACACCCGGCGAGGTGCGCCTGCGCTGCATCACCGCATCAACGATTACATCCGGCTGCTGCCGGTCGCCTCGCCGGTCCGCGGCGAGGATCTCTCGCTTGTCATGGGGGATATCCTGTATGCGCTTGCCATGCGGGAGTTCCTGTCGATACGGGCCGATCCGCGAAGGACCATGCAGGCGCTGCGGATTTTCCTTGAAACCGGGTTTCTCACCGGGCACGGACAGTTTGCCGAGCTGGTAAGCGGTTTCAAAAGCATTGCCGACATTACGCAGGATGAAATATATCGCACCTACGACCTGAAAACCGCGAGCTATACCTTTGCCGGACCTCTCGCCGCAGGCGCCCTCTTAGGCGGTGCAACCCGGGCCCAGGCAGATGCCCTGTACCATGCCGGCATGCTGCTCGGAAGGGCGTTTCAGATCCGCAACGATCTCCTCGACATCTTTCAGGGGAATAATATTCAAAAAAAGAGCGACTTCAAGGATGTTACCGGTGCCCGCCGGACCATTCTCCTGTGGCATGCCTGGCACCATGCCGGAAGTGCCGAGCGGCTCTTCCTTGACCGCCTCCTCTGCGCGCCCGAAGTTGAGGAGAACAATTTTATCCGATTTGCCGAAATTCTCACCGAGTTCGGGAGCCGCCGCTATGCCGAAGCTGAAATAGGCCGCCTTGCCGAGCAGGCATTTTCAAGCGGCATGCTCCTGCCCATGAAGGGCGACTTCGCCGACCTGCTCACCGATTACTCGCGCTCCCTGCTGTTCAGCGACGCCGCGGAAGCCTCATAGGGACCCATTCCTGCCGAGTCAAGGCACAAGGTTTGCTTCACTATAACCTTTTGGTTCGGCTATACCAAGGGTATTCCGGGCGCACGCCGGGCTGCCCTATTTGCTTATGCAAACATGCGCCAAAAGCGAAGGGAGTGGGGCATCATGGAAGATAACGCTCAATTCAGGGGCCCGGGTCAGTCGGCACTCGCCGATTCGCCGATCGATTCGCTGTGCATAAATACCATCCGGTGTCTTTCCATCGATGCGGTTCAGAAGGCCAACAGCGGGCATCCGGGAATGCCGATGGGCGCAGCAGCCATGGGCTATGTCCTGTGGACCCGTTTCCTGAGCCACTCGCCTGCAAACCCGCGCTGGTTCAACCGCGACCGGTTCGTCCTTTCCGCAGGCCATGGTTCCATGCTTCTCTATTCGCTGCTTCACCTGTGCGGCTACGATCTGTCGCTCGACGACATCAGGCAGTTCCGCCAGTGGGGAAGCAAGACACCCGGTCATCCGGAATTCGGCTTCACGCCCGGCGTGGATACGACCACCGGCCCGCTGGGCCAGGGGTTCGGCAACGGCGTGGGCATGGCGATTGCCGAGGCACATCTGGCCGCCAGGTTCAACCGGCCCGATTTTCCGGTCATCGATCATTATACCTGGGGCATTGTCAGCGACGGCGACCTTATGGAGGGAGTCGCTTCCGAAGCCGCCTCCCTCGCAGGCCACCTCAACCTCGGCAAGCTCATTTACCTTTACGATTGCAATCATGTTACCTTGTCCGGAGGAACGGCGCTTACCTACACCGAAGACTGGATCGAGCGGTTTCAATCGTACGGCTGGCAAACCTGGTATGTGGATGACGGCAACGACGTCGCTGCCCTTGCAACCGCCCTCGCCGCGGCGCAGCTTGAGAAAAGCCGCCCCTCGCTCATCACGATCCGGACCCATATCGGGTACGGCTCCCCGCACAAACAGGATACCTTTGAGGCCCACGGGTCGCCGCTTGGCGAAGACGAAGTGCGGTTAACCAAGGAAAATCTCGGCTGGCCCGTCGACCCGTTGTTTTATATCCCCGAAGAGGTCCGTACGGTATTCGGGAAGTGCGTTCCCCGCGGCGCAGAGGCCGAGAGCGCCTGGAACGAGCTTCTTGCGGCGTATGCGAAGAAATATCCGGAGAGTTACCGCGAACTCGCCGGAATGATTGCTGGAACTTTGCCGGAGGGGTGGGATCGCGATATCGGGGAGTTCCCGCCCGATGGAAAAGGCATGGCGACCCGGGTCGCATCGGGCAAGGTGCTCAGGGCGGTTGCGCCCCGCATCGGCGCGCTCATCGGCGGATCGTGCGACCTCGACCCTTCCACCTTTACCATGCTGCCGGAGGGGGGCGACTGCGAAGCCGCGGAGGGCGAAACCGGCGATCGCCAGGGATCCGCCGGAGGCGACTGGAGCCTCGCGGGCCGCAATATCCATTACGGCGTCCGCGAGCATGCCATGGGTGCGATCAGCAACGGCCTTGCCCTGCACGGCGGCCTTATTCCCTTTGCCTCCACCTTCCTGATATTTTCGGACTACATGCGTCCGCCCATCCGTCTTGCGGCGATCATGCGGCAACAGGTGATCTATGTATTTACACACGACAGCATTGCGCTGGGCGAAGACGGGACGACCCACCAGCCGGTCGAGCAGCTTGCAGGCCTGCGGGCAATGCCGCGACTCCAGGTGATTCGGCCCGCCGACGCGAATGAAACGGCAGTCGCCTGGCACGTCGCCCTCGAAACGCGGGATGCGCCGACTGCACTTATCCTCAGCCGCCAGAACCTTCCGACCCTCGACCGGAATCGCTACGCCCCGGCAGCGGGTTTGCGGCGGGGGGCCTACGTGCTTTCCGGTCCGTCGGTCGACGCGACCGACCTCATCCTGATCGCCACGGGCTCCGAAGTAAGCCTGGCCGTTGCGGCGCAGGATGCGCTCGCCGCGCAGGGGATCGGCGCCCGCGTTGTGTCGATGCCGAGCTTCGACCTTTTCGAGCGGCAGGATGCAGCATACCGCCAGGAGGTGCTGCCGCCGGCACTTCCGGCTCGCCTCGCGATCGAAGCCGCCTCGGTGCAGGGATGGCATGCCTGGGTGGGCGACCGGGGGGAGGTGATCGGGCTCACCGATTTCGGCGCATCGGCCCCCGCAGGGGTCCTCTTGCAGAAATATGGGTTTACCGTAGGCGCCGTTGTCGAAAGGGCATTATCTCTTCTGGACCGCATCCGGCGGCAAGGGAGCAATTGATGAACGAAAAGTGCAGCATCGGCATGGTCGGGCTTGGCGTCATGGGCCGCAACCTTGCGCTCAATATTGCCGACCACGGCTTTCCGGTCGCCGGGTTCGATACCGATCCCCTGAAGCGTGCCGAGGCGACCGGGAATTCCGGCGGGGAGCGTATCTGCGTATTCCCGTCCCTTGCCGGGCTGACCGAGGCGCTTACCGTTCCCCGCAGCGTCCTGCTCATGGTGCCTGCCGGGCCGCCGGTTGACGCGGTAATCGGGCAGCTGCTGCCGCTTCTTGGCCCCGGCGACTGCATCATCGACGGGGGAAACTCCTTCTATAAGGACACCGACCTGCGGTCGCAGGCAGCCGGAGCAACGGGCGTTGCCTATCTGGGCGTCGGCATTTCGGGCGGCGAGCGGGGCGCGCGGACCGGTCCGAGCATCATGCCCGGAGGACCGCTCCAGGCGTATGAAACGGTGCGCCCGATCTTCGAGGCCATAGCTGCGGCAGTCAATCGCGAGCCGTGCGTGGGGTATCTCGGGCCCGGCTCTGCCGGCCACTATGTCAAGATGGTGCACAACGGCATCGAATACGGTCTCCTCCAGCTCATTGCCGAAAGCTACGACCTGCTGAAGCGGGGGCTCCATCTGTCCGACGACGAGCTGGCCGCCACCTATGCCGCCTGGAACGAAACCGAGCTTAGCGGCTATCTCCTCGAAATCACCGCCGCCATCTTCACCGAACGGGATGACCTGACCGGCGAACGCCTCATCGACGTCATCCTCGACGAGGCGCGCCAGAAGGGCACCGGCAAGTGGACGTCCCAGGACGCCATGGATCTGCAGGTTCCCCTCCCAACGGTCGATGCCGCGGTCGCCGCCCGCCACCTGTCCATGAATAAAGGCGATCGGCTCCGCGTCGCGCAGGTCATTCACGGGCAGGAGCGCCGCTTCGCCGGAGACAGGGACCTTTTCCTCGTCAATCTCCGCAATGCGCTGCATGCGGCGACCATTGCCACCTTTGCGCAATGCATGGCGCTCCTGCGGACCGCTTCGAAGGTCTATGCGTACGGCCTGCGCCTCGGGGAGATCGCCCGCATCTGGCGCGGCGGCTGCATTATTCGCACCCAGGTTCTCGAACAGATCCGGGAGGCATTCAAGGCCGACCCCGATATTCCGAACCTTCTGCTTCACGAAGAGCTGGGCGCAGAGGTTTCGCGGCGAAGGCAGGCGCTCGGGTGGGTAGCGGACACTGCCGCGGATCTCGGCATTCCCGCACCCGCTTTCATGGCGAGCCTTTGCTATGTCGACGGCTGCGCAAGCCCCTGGTTGCCGGCGAATCTGATCCAGGCACAGAGGGATTATTTCGGGGCCCACACCTATGAACGCACCGATACCCGCGGCTCTTTCCACACCGAGTGGGAGTCCGGCACCAACAATCACCAGGAAGGCGGAGAGAATGTCCGGCCACGTTGAAATTGAATCGACTATCTTCGTTATTTTCGGCGCAGCCGGGGACCTTGCCTGGCGCAAGCTCGTGCCCTCGCTCTGCAACCTGCACTTCGACAAGTACCTGGCCGAGCGCCTTGCCATCATCGGCATGGACCAGAAGGCAATGAGCGATGAGGAATTTCGCACGCGGATGCAGGAGGGGTTCAACCGGTTTTCCGGCCGGGGCCTCTCCGCCGGACAGGGGTGGAACGGATTCGGGGAACACCTCTCCTATTTCGTCAAGGAATTCGACGACCCTTCGGCCTATGCCCTGATTGCCGAAAAAATCGAAGAAAAGAGCAAGGAATGGAACAGCCGGCCGCAGGTCATCCTGTACCTGGCCATTCCCCCGGGCATCATCCCGACCGTGGTCCAGCACATTATCAAGGCCCGGCTCGCGCTCGACCGGAAGCGCGTCCGTATCGTCGTAGAAAAGCCCTTCGGCCGCGACCTTGAATCGGCAAGGGCCTTGAACCGTACCCTCTCCGCCGGATTCGAGGAGCGCCAGATCTTCCGGATCGACCACTATCTGGGCAAGGATACGGTGCAGAATATCCTCGCATTCCGATTCGCCAACGTTCTGTTCGAGCCGATCTGGAACCGGCGCTACATCGACCATGTCCAGATCACCATGGCCGAATGCGTGGGGGTCGAGCACCGGGGCGCTTACTACGATTCAGCGGGCGCTCTCCGCGACATGATGCAGAACCACCTCCTGCAGGTGCTCTGCCTCATCGGCATGGAACCGCTGGTCTCCTTCGATGCCGAGGAGATCCGCAACAAGAGCGTCGACGTGCTCCACGCAGTACGCCCCATTCCCTCGAGCGGCATCTACCGCCACGAGGCGCGGGGCCAGTACGATGCCGGCTGGCTGCAGGGCAAGCACGTGAAAGGTTACCGCGAAGAGGGAGGGGTGAGCCCGGAATCGCGCATTGAAACCTTTGCGGCACTGAAGATATTCATTGACAATTGGCGGTGGCAGGATGTTCCCTTCTACCTGCGCACCGGCAAGCGTATGCCGTACAAGGCCTCCGAGGTCTCGATCCAGTTCCGTCCGGTCCCGCATCAGTCGTTCCCGGCATCGGCCATCGGCAACTGGCTGCCGAACCGGCTCATCATCCATATCCAGCCAAACGAGGGTATCCTGCTCAAGTTCCAGACCAAGCGGCCCGGCCTCACCATGCACCTGAGCCAGGCCGACATGCAGTTTCTCTACCGGGACGCGTTCAAGGTCAAGCCCCACGACTCCTATGAAACGCTCCTGCTCGACGTGGTGCATGGCGACCCGACCCTTTACAAAAGGATCGACCACGTCGAGGCGGCATGGACTATCCTCCAGCCGGTGCTTGACCACTGGGACTCGACCACGCCGGAGGACTTCCCGAACTATGCAGCCGGGACCTGGGGCCCCGAGGTAGCGGAGGTGCTTATAGCACAGGACGGCAGGCGGTGGTTCCCGCCGACGGTCGATCAGGTCGGGGAGTGTGAGGGAACGGACTGAAGTTAGAATCCCTCTGTTGTATGACCTCTTGACTCGTGTGACTTCGCGATCCTTGTGGCTTTGTGGTCCGTGTGGCCTGGATCTCCGATCCAGGTTTCCTATCGTTTAACATCCAACATTCTTATCCTCGTCATGAGGGACCTGGATCAATGATCCAGGCACACGTCCGCTTAAATCAATTAAATGCAATATACCAAGGTTTTTAAATTGACAATTAATGAACAGATTTGGTTTTCTTATATTTTTTAAATGCTCTTGTTGAAATCGTGAAGGAAATAAATATTAAAAACAATAATAATGCTATCAATGGAATAAAAATTATAAGGTCGCCAAGAAAGGTTACATGGGATAATGCAAAAAGGAAAAACCCACTTGATAATATTGTCACTCCGCTCAGGATCCACACGCCTATTAGTACAATTCGGTTTCGAGGTGAAGCATAGCCTTTTTGGAAAAGATTTGCTTCAATTTCTGGATTACCCCATGGATCTGGTATTAGATTCTTAAATTCATCTCTTACTGCTTTTTGATCATTTTCCATAAATATCGCCGCATTATACTTAAAAAGTAAGTTGAAATATAGGAGCAAGTTAACAACCAATGCAAGTTGAATTATTGTGGATACATCATTTTCACCTATTTAAAATAATTTCAACCTTCACAACACTCAAACTCCCCTCCCGTGCTAACGTGTAGCCTCGTGACTCGTGTGGCCTGGATCTTCGATCCAGGTCTCCTATCACTTAGCACCCAGCATTCTCATCCTCGACATGAGAAACCTGGATCAAAGATCCAGGCCACACGCCCGATGGGTCTCTTATCGTTTAACATCCAATACTCTTACCGGCAATCCAAACTCATCAGGAAGCAGCCCTATTTTTGATACTCTTGCGTACGCCGATCCCAAACACCATTCCTCCGGCTTTTTTGCAAGTTTTTTCCTTACCGGATTAGCCTCAATATACTGAATCAACTTATAAATAGGTTCAGCATTCCAAAGATTTCTTATAAAGGAACGAATTAAATTG
>PLTF01000050.1 GCA_003164335.1 Fibrobacterota bacterium | reverse complement strand
GGCCAGGGGGAACCCGCGTAGCGAGTTCCCCCACCAAGAGCATTTGATCTAAGCCCGGTTCCCCCACCATAAGCTTTAAGCCCGGTTTCCCCGCCTAAGCACAATTAAGCTCATTCGTTCCTCCTCCGATGAAATGGAATAAGAGGCGGTTTAAGCCGGCCCGCGCCCTGCGCGAATGCCCGACCGCCTCTGGAAACAATCATCAGGGAGGTTTCAATGAAATTACCGTTCACCTAAACACACACGTTCACAACCGGTCGCCAAAACTGAAACAATGGTATCAACCCTTCAAACAGGAGAAACAGTATGAGTATCAGTATAGGATCGGGCGGCGGTCAGGACCTGACCTCCCTCTATCAAAGTCTCTTTAATACGATCGATTCAAGTTCCTCCGGTTCAAGTTCCTCCGGCAGCGGCATTTCGGAAAGCCAGTTTCAAAATGCCGTATCGACTCTTGATCCTAACGCGGACCTCACTTCTTCGCAAACCAAAGCCTTGTTCGATAAATTGGACACCAACGGTGACGGTTCGGTGAGTTCAAGCGAAATGATGTCGGCGCTCCAATCGGCCGGGGCGCAAATGCAGGCAAACATGCCGCCTCCCCCTGATGGGTCATCGGGAAGCGGCAGCAGTACCGATAGCAGCAGCAGCGACGCCCTGACGAGTGACCAGAAGAGTACGGTGGACTCCATTCTTTCCAAGTATGACTCGTCCAACCTTACTTCTTCCGATGTCTCCGCCATCGACAAGGCATTCCAGAGCGCCGGAATTACTCCCTCGAAAGGGCTTGCCGATGAGATAACATCGCAGGGGTTCAGCGTCCAGAATATGATGAGCCTCGACCCCAACAATCCCAACGGATCGCAGCAGGCCTCATCCTCAACCGACGGCTCGTCTACCAGTTCAACGAGCGACGCAACAACCACCGCATCGTCAAGCACCAGCGCGGCGGAAACTTCGATGTTTGACAACCTGATAAAGTATCTTCAGTCGACAGATTCATCGGATTCTTCAACCTCGTCGACATCGTCTAGTTCAGCGGATGCGTCCACCGCTACCGACAGTACGTCCAATAGCACCTCCGACAGCACGTCGCTTGCAAGTTACCTGGAATCACTCTCGTCATCGAGCGGGACAAGCACGGATAAGGTTTCCGAGCTGTTCAGCTCGCTCCTGAGTTATCTGCAGAACAACTCGCAATACGACCAGTCGGGCAGTACCAGTTACAGCACAGGCAGCTCTTCGAGCCTGCTGAGTAGCGTTTACGGATGATGATTTCCCCCTTCGGGACAGGGATGTCCCCTGTTTTTTCTCTCTCTACGAAAGAAGAACAGCGGCAGCTACTCTCCCTGTTCCGGATCACGATATCGGTTCAAAAGCGCATGACGGACAATCTTCCGAAGGTGATCGATCATTTCTTTCAAGGAATCTACTTCCGATTTCAGCGCGGAAAATTCGCTCATGCTGACGGTTCTTCCTGCCGGTACGTCCTTCCCCGAAGCTAACTCGGAGCCGTACCGTTTTACCCATCGGTGAAGGTTGCTTCGTTCGACGCCGATGGACCGGGCAAAAACGGCAATCGGGCGACCGCTTTCCAGTAGCGAAAGGACCGTTTCCAGTTTGAATGTTTCATCGAAGCGGCGACGTTTTTGTGCCATAACCCTGCGCTAAAAAGCCGAACTGTTTTGAATGGAGGCGTATTGATTACCCACATACGCATTATCGGCGAAAAGCGGGCTTTCGTAGATCAAACGGCTGCTCCCGTCGCTGCTCGTGTCGCCATATGCCGCCCCGAAAATCCCCTTGATGGTGCCGTATTGCAGATGTACTGCGGCCCCGGCGAGTTCCTGGTAATAAACCAGCGTTCCCAGCGGACTATTCATGATGCGGCAACTCTCCCCTTCAATGATAACCGGGAACGGTCGGACAGCCTGGTGCGCCACCCGCAGCATGATTCCCGAGAAGAGTAGTGCCGTGAGCGCCAGCACCGCCGCCAATTGCAGACGGACGGTCCGCCTCCTGAACGGAACCATCTTCACTTCCGTGCTGCGGGACGGATCGGATTCCGCATCGGCATACACGACCGCGCCGAATCCGGTGCGTACATGATACTTCAGGCGGCGGTAGCTCGCGAGTACCTCGCTGCAGGCATGGCAGGATGCACAGTGCAGTTCTACGCCTCGTTTTTCAAGATCATCAAGATCATTGTCTATATACCGGCTGATCTGTCGTTTAAATCGTCCGCATAGGTTCATAGTGAAGATCCAGACTTTTGAAATTCCTTCCGCAGTTTTTCCCGGCACCGGAAAATTCTGGTGCGGACCGTATTCAACGAAATCTGTAACGTGTCCGCGATTTCCTCGTACGAGAGCCCGTCAACGTCACACAAGAGAAGCGGGATGCGCTGGGCGTCGGGCATTTTATCAAGCATACGACGAAGGAGGTCGCGATCGTCCGCACTATCCGCAGGATTCCGATGTCCATAGGAAACCTCCTCTCGGAAATAACGCTCGAGCAATCCGAGCCTGCGCTGGGATCGGCGCCGGGCATCGATACTCTTGTTGATAACGATGCGGTAGAGCCATGTTTTCGGTGACGATTTGCCACTGAATGTGCCGGTCCATTCTATCGCTGCGATATAGCTGTCCTGCACGATATCCCGTGCAGCTTCGATATCGTAGAGTATCCGGTAAGCGACATTGACCAGATCCTGCCGATAGCTGTATATCTCCTTCACAAAACCCTGCGAAGGATCGCCTTCCGAGCTCGCTTCTGCAGGCATGATCATATGTCAGGTTCGGTTTCTGCGGTTCATCGACGATTCCTCGTTGCTCTGGAGAACGCGGAAAACTCACCGGGCTCCTCATGCCCCTTAACGACCCGGCGCTCCCGGCTTATCGGGCTGATCACGACCACAATTATCGTTGAAAACCGGCAGCATGGTTTTCATCTTTTGCAGCATAACCGATTTCAACAGTTCATATTCATCCTCGGTCAAAAACGATTGGATGTCAAGGTCACGGCAGATCTCCTCAACATAACCCAACGCCGTATCGCCTTCTGAATTCGCTTCTACAGGCATCATCATATGTCAGGCTCGATTTCTGCAGTTCATTGACCATTCCTCGTTGCTCCGGAGATCACGGAAAACTCACCGGGCTCCTCATGCCCCTTTAGCGACCCGGCGCTCCCGGTTTATCGGGCTGATCATGACCACGATTATCTTTGAAAGCCGGCAGCATGGTTTTCATCTTTTGCATCATGGCGGATTTCCAGAGTTCGTATTCATCCTCGGTCAAAAGCGATTTGATATCAAGGTCACGCTTGATCTGGGCAAATTCAATTTCGCCGAGAGCCTGGGTTTTTTTTGCAATCGCGCCCTGTATCGCCGACAAATTGGGATGCTCTTTGATGAGTTCATCTTTAATATTCAGCTCTTCGCGCTCGATTTTCAGGACCCGTTCGTCGAGTGCTTTCACGAATGCCCGAGAAATCATGAGAATTTTTGCCGAGACTGCCTTATCGATTTTAATTTCATTCATGAGTTCCTGAAGTTCGGCCGGATTCATCATCATTGGCGGCGGGTTTCCCATTCCCGAACCCGGCATTGCCCCTGGAGCTCCGAAGGGCGGCATCATGGGCATCTTGCCACCACCCTCCGGCGATGGCTGTCCAAATGATGAAAAAGCGTTAATCAGGAAAAATCCGATTATCATAAATTTTTTTGTCATGGATATATATTCCTTTCTATCATTAAAAAACGTCGGTTCAAGTATCGTTGCGGGCCCCATTCGATCAAATCTTCAAAGGATTAGACGTAATTTGAATAGTAAAAGTTCCTTCAAAAACCTGAGTTCCTGCAAGAAGATCGGAAAAAAGATGGATGGATCAGCCGCATCGATGGCGTAAGGGGCGCTACTCGTAATGGAGCGCATCGATCGGGTTCTGTGCTGCCGCTTTGCGCGCCGGGTAGAACCCGAAAAAAACGCCGACCATCCCGGAAAAGAGCGGCGCGATGATGACCATGAGGGGTGAAACGATCGTGGTCATCTTGAATGCATAGTGCAGCAGCAGGGAGATGGATAGGCCGCATGCTATGCCGACGACGCCGCCCAGCATGCTGATGACGACCGCTTCGATAACAAACTGCAGGAGGATATCCCGGTCCCTCGCTCCTATGGCAAGCCGGATGCCGATCTCACGGGTACGTTCCGTTACCGAAACCAGCATGATATTCATGATGCCGATGCCTCCCACAATGAGCGATACCCCGGCGATCGAGCCAAGCAGCAGTGTGAAAACGCTCGTTGTCTGAGTCGCCATGTTGATGATTTCAGTCTGGTTCATGACCGTGAAATCATCGCTCTGCGCGCCATGAAGATTGTGCCGTTTCCTGAGCAGTGCGCCGATCTGCGCCTCCGCCTCGCCCATCTGTTCCGGTGATTTGGCGCTTGCAAGAATAGTGTTGATGCGTTTGCTGCTGCCGTTCTCGGAACCGACGAGCCGGTTGAGCACGGTAGTGACCGGGCCGTAAATCGCATCGTCCTGATCGCCGCCCGGACCCGCTGACGTCCCTTTGGCTGCAAGCACACCGATGATCCTGAAAGGAACGTTCAAAATACGTATCCGTTGTCCGACGGGAGAAACGGCGCCGAACAGTTCCTCGGCGACGGTGTTGCCAAGGATAACGACCTTCGCACTGGTTGCGACATCACGGTCGGTAAAACAGACACCCTGCGCCAGCGTCCATGAACGGATGTTGAAGAACGCCGGCGAGACGCCGGTCACCGTGGTATTGCAATTGTTCGATCCCGCAATCGCCTGTACCGTGGAACGGACTTCGGCCGAAGTCCATTCCACGGCGTTGCACTGTTCGCCGATCGCAACGGCGTCATCAAGCGAAAGCTTGTTGATAGACTGCCGGATGCCGCCGAATCTTCCGGAACCGGGAAAGACCGTAAGAAGGTTCGTGCCCATGGCAGAAATCTGGCTTTCAACATTTTTCTGCGTTCCCTGACCTATGGATACCATGATAATGACGGATGCCACGCCGATGATGATTCCCAGCATGGTAAGGAATGTTCTGAGACGATTTTTCAGGACGCTCCGGAGGGCGATTTTCAGCAGTGTTCCCATATTCATGTGCGACTCGTTCCTTCGCCCGGCTCGGCTTCGTGTCCCGGCGCATTGACACTGGTGGTAATCTGCCCGTGAATCGCCGATCGGCGGTTCACGACCGGCGTATCGTTCAATAGCAGCCCGTCGCGCATGATGATCAGGCGTTTTGCATACTGGGCGATATCCGGCTCGTGGGTCACCAGAATGATCGTGATGCCCCGGTCATTGAGTTCCTGGAAAATCCGCATGATTTCGATCGAGGTAACGCTGTCGAGATTGCCGGTCGGTTCATCGGCCAGGATGATGCGGGGATTGTTGATAAGTGCCCGGGCAATGGCGATCCGCTGCTGCTGTCCGCCCGAGAGCTGTGTCGGCTCGTGAAAGAGCCGGTCGCTGAGTCCGACGATGTGGAGCGCCCGCAGGGCATGTTCCCGGCGGTCTTTCCTGTCGACCTGGCGGTTGTAGAGCAGCGGCAATTCCACGTTTTCGACGGCAGTGGTGCGCGGCAGCAGGTTGAATCCCTGAAATACAAATCCTATCTTTTCGCTGCGGATGGCCGCAAGTTGATTCTTGGCAAGCTTTCCCACCGATTCGCCGTCGAGCGTGTAGTCGCCGGAGGTCGGTTTGTCCAGACAGCCGATGATATTCATAAGCGTGGATTTACCGGATCCGGAAGCGCCCATGACCGCGACGAATTCGCCCCGTTCGATTGACAGGTCGATACCGCGAAGCGCATGCACTTCGGTGGCACCGAGGAAATAGGTCCTGGTCAAATTTTTCAGTTGCAGCATTGGGTCTCCATGCATCAGAACATCGGCGACATCATGCCCGGCCCTTTTGGATTAGCGGGCGGTGCTCCCATGCCGCCGACGAGTGAAACGCCGATGATGATCGGCAATCCTTCGCGGAGCTCCGGATTGCCGGATACCGCCGTACGCGTGCCGTCGGTGATGCCTTTCTGTACCGGCAGGGGATGTACCCGGCCGCTTGCGTCGAGATACCAGATCCGGGCATTGTGTCCGGCATCCGGTCCGCTTCCGGAGGATGGCGGCAACGCGTCGTCAGGACCGGTCGGCGGCACGGCGGATGCCTTGCGGCGCAGCATTGCCGCAGTCGGTCGCACGGTAAACGCTTCGTTACCGACGATGAAGGCGTCGGTCGCCCTTTCGATGATGAAATCAACGGTTGCGGTCATACCCGGAAACAGAATGCCGGCGGGGTTCTCCGCATCGATGATGACCGAATAGTTGACCACATTCGATACCGTGATCGCGGTATGACGTATCTGCACGACGACTCCCTGAAACACACTGTCGGGATAGGCGGACACCGTGAAGGTCACCTTTTGTCCGTTTTGGATCTGGCCGATATCGGTTTCGTCAACCAGAGCCGCGATCTGCATCTTCTTCAGGTTATGGGCGAGGAGAAAGAGCGTGGGGGTGGTGAAACTCGATGCGATGGTCTGGCCGGCTTCGACCTTCCGATCGAGGACCATAGCGTCGATCGGTGCACGTATCGTGGCATAGCCTTCATTGGTCACCGCCTTATCGAGGTCGGCCTTTGCAGATACAAGATTTGCCGCATCGACTTCGGCGGCGGTTTTGAATGGCAGATACACGGTTTGTGAGATGTAGCCCTTGTCGTAGAGATCCTGGTTCTGCTTGAGCTCGATTTGCGCCTCTTCGCTTTGAGATTTTGCTTTATCAAGTGCCGCCCTGGCCTCATGAACGGCTTCTTCCAGCAGATCGGTTTTCAGGCGGGCCAGTACCTGGCCTTTTTTTACCTGTTGATTGACATCGCACAATATTTCGCTGATCGTGCCGGAAATTTCCGCGCCGACTTCGACGGTATCGGTGGTCAGTGTTCCGGTACTCGATACCACCCGTTGCAACGTGCCCCGTTCAAGAGCGGCAACCTGGAAATTCTTTCCGGCTTTTGCTCCCGGGCCGGATGAACAGCCGGTATATATGCATACCACTGCCATGCCGGTGATGAGTGTACCGCATATCCGCCATGCATTTTTTTGACGAAACATCATTCACCTCGTGGGGAATTTTTAAGATACATATCGAGAACGCTGTTGATGGTTCCGGCGTAATAGCCGACGCCGACCGCCTTCATTGCCAGGGAATAGATCGCTTTGACGC
The DNA here is from genome assembly GCA_003164335.1 of Fibrobacterota bacterium. Classification (GTDB taxonomy): domain Bacteria; phylum Fibrobacterota; class Chitinivibrionia; order Chitinivibrionales; family Chitinispirillaceae; genus BOG-1184. The sequence continues at coordinate 8,723 of PLTF01000050.1, read as the reverse complement.
GATCGATGACTGCCGTCGCATGCTTGACCTGCGCCTCGATCAGGTCGACATGCGTGGCGGCGCCGACATTGTAACATGCCTGTTCCGCATCCAACGCCTGTTTTGCCGATTCGACTTCGATATCGGTGACCGGTATCTGTTGCTGCGCGAGCGTATATGCCAGCATAGCTTGTTGCACGTCAAACATGACCTGGCGTTTGAGGTCATCAAGATTCGCCTGTTGCGTTTCTTTTGAAATGGCAGCGGTCTCGATGCCGTACCTGGTGGAGAACCGGTCGAAAATCGGAATGGAGAGCGATGCTCCGACCGAGAATCCCGCATTGTTATCAAAAAGTTGTTTGGAAACATCGCCGATGGCGCTGTCGGGAGAGGAGTTGTAGGCGCTGCTGACCCCGGCCGAAAGCGAGAGCGTTGGCCAGTACGCGCTTTTAGCGGATTTGATGGCGTATTCCGACGCTTGCAGGGTATTTCGTTGCGCTGCGATGTCCTGACGGCGGGTGATGGCGATGGAGAGAATCGAATCGTTCGTGATGCCGAGTGCAATGTCGTTTGAATCCGGCAACAGCCGCGCCACCTGGAATGCGACGCCGACGGTATCTTCACATAGCATTTTCATGAGTGTCAGTTTACTGATTTCATAGTTGTAGCGCGCATTGAGCAGGGTCAATTCCGCCTGCGCTGCCTCGGATTGCTGCGAAAGCAAATCGGCCCGTGATTTCGTACCGCTTTTCGTAAATGCCTCGATTTGCGCGACACTCTGGTTTTCCATCGCCAGATTTTCTTCGTCGAGCCGTACGATGTCACTGTCCTGTAAGGTCCCGACATACTGAATAAAGGCATTATAGACGACGGTTTGCCGTTCGGCTTCAAGCGTATTGGTGCTTGCCATCCAGGTGGAGTGCGTCTGATTGATCGTCGCCGCGGTTCCTCCGCCATTGAAGAGCGTCATGTCGGCGCTGACGTCGATCGATCCGGCCTGCGGTGAGATGCTGCTGGTAACTCCTGAAGTCTGGTGCGACAGTGAGGCGTTTGCCGAAACGTCGGGAAGGTACTCCGCTTTTGCCTTTCGCCAGCTGACTGCGGCGGTTGCCGCCGTGCGCTCAGCGGCTTTAATGTCGCTGTTATGGGCGAGTACGCGGGAAATGACGTAATTCAGGTCTACCGTACGGACTTTGGCGAAGGATACTCCCAGGAATACTGAAAGAACTGACAAACCGATTACATGAAGCCGCATTGATCATCCTTTTGCTCCCTGTCGGGATTCGGTCGCGATTGATGCCGTTATCACCGCTTTTAACCGATTTCCTTCACGGTATTACTGCCGTGAAGGAAATCGAATGTACTCCTCAATGATGCCATGGTATGCTGACGGCATGTTAGTGCGCACTTGTTTCTTTCGCCAGATGCACGATGACCTGGGTTTTAAACTGATCAGCGGTTTGATCCCCGCCGCCAGGTCCACCGCCGCCGGGTCCGCCGCCCAATGATGCCTGTTCGGTGGTTTCAAACAAAACCTTGATGGCGGTATCCTGGACAATACCCAGCGTATAGGGGGATGTTGCATTGCCATGCAACGGTATCTTGAGTTCATATACCAGATTATCATGTGAAGGCGCCAGTTTGACTGCGATGCCGTAACCGTCGGCCACGTCACGTCGCAAGGGTATCGTGTCACCGTCTTTGGGACCGATAAATTCGAGCGCCGACAACGTATCGTCGTTGCCGCGACCCGGTTCGCCCGGTTGGGCGTGTGCTGATAATTCGGGAGATTCTCCCTCATTGGAATTGTGATTCATCGAGGGAGGCTCCATGTTTTTTCTGCCGATCGGAAAATGAATTCCAACTCGTGCACCTCCGGTCTCTTTATGCCTGAACCAGACGGTAAAACCTGCCCTCATGATCTGTCTGTTTACCTGATTATCCATTGAAACGACACATAAATAAAGGTTTTTATCATCATTGGCGACTGCAAGACCGAATTGATCATCCTGGGTGTAGGTAATCGATTTCCCCCATTTCCCCGGATTACCGTCGATGGGAATATCGCCGGTTTTCCACGTACTCTGCAGCGTGGGCGTATTACAGCCGGCAATCACCATAGCCGCAAGAGTCGCGATCGCTATCGGAATGTATTTCATTACGAGCTCCTTCATGACATTGTGAAATCCGGTACTGCTATCCGCAATAAAAAAAGCGGTTTTCAAGGAATTCGTTTTGCATCCTCCGGTACAAACGAATTTCCATCCAACCGCGATGATGGTACATTTACTAATCAGTTGCGCTTGTATAGTGTAGTCGCCCATCCGGAACCGTGCTAACCGTGCTCAGGTTATCAATCCGGGAATCCCTGCCAAAAGCAGCACCGGTATCAATAATCCGTCTTTTTCATTCATTTAGACGTGATGTCACGACAAAAAGTTCCCGAATTGCCCATCACCCCCCCGGTTGCTTCCCCTGCCGGATACCGATAATCCCTTGAAAGAGCTTGACATAAATTCGACAGGGGATTGTTTTTTATTGCGGTGAAATAATGCCACGGCATGATAAATCAGAAGACCGCAGGTGAGCGTTGCGGGAGTGGGTGTGCCTGAAGAGACGCGTTTCGGGCTTCAGGCCAACCCGCGTAGCGAGGTTCCCCCGCCAAAGACCTTGGCTTTCACCCGTGCGTGCAGCCCTTAGGTTTGCATACGGGGCAATATTCCTTTTCACATTCGGGACATCTTTTCCAGCACGCTTTGCAGAGCCAGTGGAATTCCCGGCAGAGCCTGATGACGTCGGCGGGATGTCCGCACCGTTCGCAGAGGGTGGAATCGGCACGCTGCGTAACCGGGTTCCAGGGAATGCTGATGTCGCGTTGCAAAGCTCCCATTTGCGTTGTAAAGCCGGCGCAAGCACAGGGCAGGCGCACCGCCAGGAGAGCAATCGGCGTAATGGCGACCCTGGTGAGGTATTTTATCCTTAAATCGTCGATTTTTCTGGCGCACTCCTGCCTTATGGTTTCAAGCCGCACGGTTTTTTCAGAGAGAGTGTTTTTCCTCCCGGCGGAATCGGCAACGGCACCTTCCATCAGCTCCTTATAGTATCCGTAAATTCTGTCGCAGTCGCGGCCGAGCCGCCGGGAAATTGACTCGCCGAATTCCCGGAGATGCATTTCCGTTTCCCGGCGCAGTACCCCCTCGATCGCCCTGAAAACCACGGGAGACGGCACGGGCAACTGCTCCCTCGCAGACTCGATCCGGCTATCCTCCAGCAACGCTTCCAGATGCGACCCGAGGCCTGCTGCGACCGTTCCGGAGGCAAGGTTGACCGCTGCACTCACGATCGCCTCGCGTTTTTCATCGGAAACTGCGGAATAGCGGGCGTACGCGACAATATAGGTTTGTTCGGCAAGGCGTAGCTCCCGGAAGGCAGATTTTCCCCTTGCCAATCTTAAAAAGGATTCGGCTTTCGTTGCCGAGGGCCAGGACACTGCGGGCCCGGGATCATAGACGCCCACCGCCGCAGCGCCCCGCCCTTCCCAGAGCGATGCACATTTTTCTATAAGCTCCCGGTTATAGCAGGGGGGATCGGCACCCGCACCCGGATCCAGGGAAAACCGGGAGAACTCCGCAAGCCCCAGCGTCGCGGCAAGGGCCGGATCAACAAGCAGCGATACCGTCCGGCTCTCGGGATCGATCTCCGCTTCGCCTCCCTCTCCCCGTATGCCGTCGATGAGCCACCGGGTCGATAGATTCATCACGCCTCCATCTCCCGGCCGAACAGCGCCTCGTCGAATCGACATGCTTCCAGGTATGATTCACGTGATTTTACCAGGAATTCTCCCAGTTCTTCAAATGCACGGCTCCTGGCCCCCTCCTCGCCGCTTTTCACCCAGAGATCCATCACCACCTCGCCGAATCCTCCCCTTTCGTCAAGATTGCCCAGGATCGAATCGACTTCGCCGATGACCAGTTCGAACATCCGGATTTTTGTTTCAAGTATGCCGAGGATTTTTTCTTCGAGGGTTCCGGCATAGCAAAGGTTGAACACGAATACATCACGCGCCTGGCCGATACGGTGGATGCGGCCGATGCGTTGCTCGATTTGCATGGGATTCCAAGGAAGGTCGAAATTGACAAGAGCGTTGCAGAACTGGAGATTATGCCCCTCACCGCCCGATTCCGAACTGACCAGAGCGTGCACCTCGCCGGCGCGAAACGATTCCATAGCCGCAAGCCGCTCGCCGCCGCTCAGGCCGCCGTGAAACGCCGCATACGGGACTCCGGCCGACAGCAATTCCCCGCACACATACTGAACGGTCGCGCTGTGGCGGCAGAAGACAATGACCGGCGACCCGCTTGCCCGCAGAATTTTAACAAGTGCGGTTATTTTACCGGTGGTCCCCTGCATGTTTGCAATTTTTACGCTGAGCTCTTCGATCCGTCCGGCAAGCTGCTCCCGTTCCGGATCGGTCGACCGGGAACCGCGCAGGAACGCGGCAAGATTCCTCAGCGCACGCAGGGCCAGCGGTACGTGGGCGCCCGCCCGTTCAAGAAGCATCCGCAATAAAAGGCGCAGCCGCGGCGATTCTTCCGCCGCAAGCTTGTTTGCGATTTTGCAGATCTCCCCGTACGCCCAGGCCTCGTCATCGTTAAAGTTCAGGACATGGGTCGTCGCGAAACGTTTCGGGAAGGGGACGCCGCAACTCGCGCGCGTGTTGCGGATCATGCAATCCCGCATGAGGAGCCGCAGCGTATCGGTATTCCGGGGAACGCGGGCATTTTTCGGGTCGCTGTAGGTTCGCAGGAATTCTTTCTCGGGCGGAAAGGCTCCGGGTTTGAGAAGCGTTATGAGGTTGTAAAGCTCCCCGAGATCGTTCTGCACCGGCGTCGCCGTCAAAAGGAGGATGAATTTCTTCCTGATTGAATTGACAAGAGACCAGGCGAGCGTGCGGCGGTTGCGCAGGTGGTGCGCCTCGTCAACAACCACAAGGTCCCAGGGTTTTTCCAGCACCGCTGCCCTGCCGGCCCGCCCTTTAGCCGTATGGATCGAGGCGATGACGATATCGTGCGCCCATAATGCCGGTCCCTTCCCTGAACTTGACATATTATTCTGAGCGTGGCCGTGGATGCCGAATTTGTTCCGCAGCTCCGCGTTCCACTGGTGCACCAGCGACGGCGGACAGAGCACCAGAACGGTCTTCGCCATGCCCCGCAGAAGATACTCCTTGATCACCATTGCCGCTTCGATGGTTTTGCCGAGCCCCACCTCATCGCACAGCAGCACCCTGCCCCGGAATGTTTTCAGCACCCTGCGGACCGTCTCCGCCTGGTAGGTGAAATGATGCACGCCCGTAAGCGATCCAATGCAGACCAGTTCTTCGAATTCGTTCTGCATTTGCAGATGGGCATACCGGAGCCGCTGGCGGAGCCAGTCGATCGCGTTATCGCCGACGGCAGGAGGCTTGCGGCACAACGAATTATCCATGCTGATGTCAATATTGATTTTGGGAACTTCGCGGGGAAGTTCGATAGTTGGTTCCGCATCCTTCACCGGAGGGGGCAGGACCTCTGCGGCGCGTTCGGTTTCGCGACCTGCGGGGCGGACCGAGGAGTCGGCAACCCGGGTTTTGGAACGGGTTGTGACGCTTTTCTGCCCGCCTGCCCGCATGGAGAGGCTGTAATGCATCAGTCGCCGCAGCTCAGCCTGTTTATAGCCGCCGAAGTTATTCCTGAACACTTCGATGTGCGAAATAACTTTTTCAAAGTTCTTATCGGCGAATTCTGCGACCAGAAGGTTCCATGCAATGGAGGGGTCATCGGGGCAGAGGCGTGAGAGCCGATCGAGAACCCCGGTTGCCGCGGTACTGTTTCCAAGCATATGGTATCCCTCGGCAAGAAAACGGAGCGCAGCCTTGTGGTTGGGCGCTATTCCGATGATCGATTCAGCGGTTCGAACGACCGCCTCCCACCGCTCCTCCGTCGTCTGCATTTCGGCTTTGTACAATAACTCGGCTATCCGTTCCTGCTTCAGGTCGGTCTCCTTGCGCTTCCGGAGGAGATCGCTGCGTTTCTTCTTTTTCTCCTCCTTGTTTTTACCCGGCCGGCTCATAAAGGCAGTTTCCGTTAATTCCTTTAATAAGGAATGGCACGATGATAATCAGTATAAAAATACTTGAACCGGAGAAACAGGGCCGGAAGCAGGAACAATAAAGTTGGAGAGTTGGAGAGTTAGAGGGAAAAAAATAAAAGATAAAAGATAAAGGATACAGGATAAAGAATAACGTCAACTCAGGTGGGGGAACCGCCTGCGGCGGTTCCCCCTGGTCGGAGCCGNNCGGACCTCTCCCACAAGGAGAGGTCTTATAAAAGCAAAAAAATCCAAACATTCAGCAGGCGCTCTCGCACCCCCGCAACGCTCCTATTAGGTAGAAAAAACATGGGAAAGGCAGGAAAAGCAGAACCGGCAAATCAAAACCGTGTGTGGGTTATGCCAGCCGAGGTAAAACCCTCCTTCATTTTGGCCTATATCCAAATACTCTTCTGCGCCATTGCAATTGAATTTTGACCTTTTTCGCAGAGGCTTGTGGGTCCCCCCAGCAAAGGTCACCTATGAAGCACTCCCACCACGTGGGGGTGACCCGGCTCGGCCACCCAAATGAATTTGAATTTTCAAAAAAGCAACCTGCGGTATAGTCGTCAAGAAATGAGATAAACTTCCTTGCCGCATCAACAACCGTTTCGGCATCGCTCATGAATTTTTAAAATCTTCCGGCATCTCCCTGAAGGGAGACGCCGGAGAAAAACCCCTTAAAGGGTAAAAGAGCAAAGGGTAAAGGGTAAAAAAATCTACCGGGGACCGCACACCACCCGAAAACCGTAGCTGCCGCTCACGTAGACCGGGTAGACGCTGACGCGGTACGCCGCGCACAGACCGCTGGCGCCGTAGCTGACCCACGAGCCCCCACGCAGCACGCGGTAACTGCCATAACTCGTTGGTGCTGCCGGTCCCGATGGATTAGTTTGCGCGGTAGAACTGTAATCCCCATACCAGTCGTTGCACCACTCCCACAGATTCCCGCTCATGTCATATAACCCCCAGGCATTCGGCTTCTTCATTGCTACGGGTTGCGTGCTGTTCGGCGAATTATAATACCACACCGCATTGCTGTCTATCGCCAGAGTATCGGCAGTCGTTGTCGGCGGGTAATTTCTCCCCCAGTAATAATCGGTCGTCGTCCCGGCGCGGTTGGCATACTCATACTCCGCTTCGGTCGGAAGCCGGTAGCCGTTCTTTGCATAATTAATTGCCACCGATGTCAAAGTATCATAGCCGGAACCTTGGTATATCCCTGTATAGGTATATACCGTGTCCAACCCTGCCAGCTTGCTCAGTTTATTGCAGAACCATACTGCATCGTACCAGTTAACCGACTCAACCGGCCAGGTACTGCCGGAATCGAAATAGGACGGATTAAGGCCCATTACCGCCTGATACTGCGCCTGGGTCACCAAGGTCTTCGACATGGTGAATGCGCCAAGTGTCACGCTGTGTACCGGGCTTGCATATAAATTTGCATTCGTTGAGCCCATCTGGAACGTCCCGGCAGGGATGCTTATCATGGTTGGGAATACCGTGGACGCGGTCATCGTGGTAAAATGCCAGGAGGTCGACCATGCGCTTGTGCTGTCGGCATTGGTTACGTTCACCTCCCAGTAGTAGGTGGTGTTGTTCGCAAGGCCGCTGACCGAAGCGGATAGGGCTGTTATGTCCGTCTGGCTCGACACCGTACTCGCAAAGGTTGCTGCCGTCGATATACGCACATCATAGGCGGTTGCGCCGGTCACTGTTTCCCACATGAGTGTAAGCGAGGTAGCCTGGCTTGTGGCCCCATTCGATGGCGAAGACAATGTTGGCGCAGAAAGTGTATTGCCTCCACCGGTGCCGGTAAGGCTGCTTTTTCTGCCACATCCCCCAATAAACAAAGAAGTAGCCATTATCCCGAAAATAAAAAACGATTTTATCAGAACAAACAATTCTTTCATCGAAAACCTCCTTGCAAACAATTGTGGCAGGTGATTAAGTATGGATTTACATACATGGTATTGGTAGGAATAAAAATAGAAATATGGCAACAAGTCGCGGCGGAAGGAACATGCATTCCCGCATGCTACTTGGGGGGCAGGGGATTCCGAATAATGGTCATGTGGCTCCCTGAGAGGTTTTTAATATAATCTTACCCGGTTTTGTTTTCAAGGGTTATTGATTAAATGCACGCAATCTGAATTTCGTGAAAATAGCGGTGAGGTAAAAACAAAAATCTCAAGCATTTTTCTGATTTTCTATGGGATGGCTGTGATTTTTTTCCCTTTTTATTCCTTTCCCTCGCTTAACCACGCCGGAAGATAATTTAATTCCGGCCAACGCAAAAAAGATGATTTTTCGTGCATCGACAAGTATGCGGAAGGTCGGCCAGGTGTCTTTAGAAACCTAAAAATTCCCTGGGTCAGAGACCCAGGCCACACGGTTTTGAAGAAAGGATGAAGGATGAAGGCGGAAGGATGAAGAAAGATTTTAATTCAACATCAAAACCAAAGGGCGACCGCGGGTCGCCCCTACGATATATCTCAAGCCCTCAGTAATGTTTCTTTCATCTTTCCCTATGTTTTTAATTTAATCTTTCCCATGTGTTTTCTACCTTAAAGGAGGGCGTTGCGGGAGGGGTGTGCCAAAGACCCCGCAGC
>PLTF01000089.1 GCA_003164335.1 Fibrobacterota bacterium | reverse complement strand
TGACCATCAATTCGAAACCTGACACTGAAGACATTTGCCCCGTTGCCCTTGCAGAAACTATTTATGGCCAATCAGAAAAGAACCATTATGGCGGAACTCGTGACATTGAATATCATCGAAAATAAAATCTATGTCATTCGTGGCAAGAAGGTAATGCTTGACCGGGACCTGGCGGCGTTGTATGAAGTTGAAACGAAAGTTCTTAATCAGGCCGTGAAAAGAAATTTAAGCCGGTTCCCTGATGATTTCATGTTCCAACTTACTCCTGAAGAGGCAGAAGCTTTGAGGTCACAAATTGTGACCTCAAACATAGGGCGTGGCGGTCGCCGGTATTTCCCTTTTGCTTTTACTGAAAACGGCGTGGCAATGCTTTCAATCGTTCTAAGTTGCGAACGAGCCATTCAAATCAATATACAGATTATGCGGGCGTTCGTCCGAATGAAGAACCTTGTAACGGATAATACCGACCTTCGGAAAGCGATAGAGCACAGGGAGCGGCGTCTCGATGTCCATGACCAACAGATCAAGATTGCCTTCGCAGCCTTAAAGAGCATTTTGCAGCCGGAACCGAAACCGGCAACACCCCCGCAATTGCCGCCGAAGGAGTATGGAAGATTCCCCGCAGCTTGCTGTGGGGAATCTTCATAGGTAAGGAAATATTTGTAATGCGCTCGCTAACCCCGGAGCAAGCTCCGGGGAATATGCTCGCTATGCCTGTTCGCCGGATAAAGGAAAGAAAATGGGGTTCGGGAAGGCGAGCGGGAAAAGATAGGCGCTGAGAGTGGAGTCACGGAAGGACCGGGCCGGGGATTCGATGCTCCCCGGCCTTTTCTATCAGGCGGCAGCGTGAACGGACAAGTGTCCCATCCTGCTCTGTCTCGGTTGCGGAACACAGGAAATAACCTGTAAACGCTTTGGGCTGATTTCCGCATAGGTAAGCGAGTCTTCCCGCTCCCTTCAGGAGAGGGCCGGCCGCTTCGCTTACTAATCAGGCTCTTAATAATGCGTTTCTTTTTTCCGGCTTTGCGGAAAAAAGGGGGGGGCCGGGGTGAGGTCAAATGCATGCAAATTCAAAAGCTCCCGGGTCATAGACCCGGGCCACACGATTCTTGCTTTTGCCGTTCCCTGTGTTTTCTACCTAAGGGGATCGTTGAACTATGACTTTCATGATTTTTCTGCTTTCCATGATCCGGAAAAATCACCCCAATCACAAAAATCAGGAGAACCACAGTTCAGACAATGATTTATTCGAAGACATTACAGGTCGATCGCGGACCGCACGTGGAAAGTCAACGGTCGGATGATCTTTCTTTGATCTTTAATCAGATCCCCCTTAGTAAGGGGGCGGTACCGCCGGGGGATTTTTCGCAAAAACCTTATTTTAAATGCGCCGATAGCCCGGAAACAGCCAGATACGCCAATGCTGCGCAGGCCGCGGTAATCGGGATGGTGAGGAACCAGGCCCAGACAATTTTGCGCGCGGTAATCCAGCGGACTTTGCCGATGCTGCCGACCGATCCCACGCCCATGATGCTGCTTGAAATAATATGGGTGGTACTGACCGGAATGCCGAGGTGCGTGGCGAAAAAGAGAACCCCTGAGGAAGCGACGCCCGAGCAGAATCCCTCGGTGGGGCCGATTTTGGTGATCTGGGTGCCCATGGTGCGGACGATGCGCCAACCGCCGAAGGTGGTTCCGAGCGATATTGCGGTGTAGCAGGCGAAGACGACCCAGTGCGCCGGTTCAAGCTGGTGCGGGGCGGTCGAGAGGTGGGGGTGCGATGCAAAGAGCGTCAGGGCGATTATGCCCATGCTCTTCTGGGCATCGTTGGTGCCGTGGCCGATGCTCGCGGCCATGGATGAAACAATCTGCAGGTATTTTAGCAATGGGTTGACTTTTGAAGGGTGAAACGGTCGGGCGATCCAGCGGACGATGCCGGTCACCAGGAAAGCTCCGGCAAAACCGAGGACCGGCGCAATAATAATGAAGAGGAATATTTTCAGGACGCCGGTGATGATGATCGCCTTCACCCCGATGGCAGCGATTCCGGCGCCGACAAGGCCGCCGATCAGGGCGTGGCTGCTCGACGTGGGAAGTCCGATGAGCCAGGTGGCAATGTTCCAGAGCGAGGCGCCGATAAGTGCGGCGAGGATGAGCGGCAGGGTCGCCATTTCCATGTGAACGACACCGCTGCCGATGGTTTTGGCAACCGCGGTACCGAATGCGAAGTAGCCGATGAAATTAGCCGCTCCGGCGAAGAGCACCGCCATAAGCGGTGAGAGAGTCCGGGTTACGACGATGGTCGCGATGGTGTTGGCGGCGTCGTGGAATCCGTTGAGGAAATCGAAGATGAGCGCAGTGACGACAATGATAATGACTAAAACCAGGATACTTGACATAGGTTCAGCCGAGCTTTACCATGATGCCGCGGACAAGCTTGCCGATGAAATCGATCGAATCCACGATATTTTCCAGGTGTTCATAAACCTCTTTGAATTTAATGACGTCGATGGGGGAGTAGTCGCCGCTGAAAAGCTCGGCCATTCCCATATGAAAGATATCGTCGGCTTTGTTTTCGAGTCCGTGCATCTTCTGAACGATCTCATCCACCTTCTCCTTCCGCTTGAGGGAGGCGATGAGGCCCTTGAGTTCGCCCGATATCTCGAAGATGACGCCGGCAAGCTTGCAGACGTTCGGCGGAAGCTTCCTGATCCGGTAGATCTCGAACTTCCGCGAGATGCTGTTCAGGATATCGAGCGATTTGTCGATATTGATCGTCATCAGGTGGATGTCTTCACGGTCGATCGGAGTAATGAAGGTTTTGTGAAGCTCGTCGATGATACGACGCTCGATCATATCGGCCTTGAGTTCGCACTCCTTGATGGCGGTCAGTTTCTCTTTGATGACCGGTTCGGACAGCTGTTCAAGATTGGTGAGCAGCTCCATGAAGACCTTGCAGCCGGCGATCAGGGTATCGACCTGTTCGGCCAGGTAGGTATAGAACTTGGTTTCGCGGGGCAACAAAAGATCAAGAATATTCAGCCGCATGGCCGGCCTCTCGGACAGGGAAGGGAGTAATAGCGGAAGAAAGCCTCATAAAATACATCGTACCGGAGATTCGGGTGTTTCAGGCGGCAAACCGCTTCCGTCGCTGGAGGTGTTTTATGACGAAAAAGACAATTCCGGCGAAGAGCGCCAGGACAACCGCGATATCCGCGAAATGGCTGTAATGCATCACCACGTCCCAGTTTTTGCGGAGATAGAAGCCGCAAACGGTAAGGAAGGCGTTCCAGAGAGCCGCCCCGGCAATAGTATAGAGCGAGAATTTGACGACATTCATCCTGCCGGTTCCGGCAGGGATTGAAATGAGATGGCGGACAACCGGGATGAACCGGCAGACGAAAATCGTGACGTCCCCGTATTTCCCGAAGAACCGTTCGGTGGCGGCAAGGTCGTTTCGGTCAAGCAGGAGATAGCGGCCGAACCGGTCGATGAACGGTTTGCCGCCAAAGCGGCCGACGGCATAGGAGATGAGCGATCCGACGATGCTCCCCAGGGTGCTTGCGATGACGACAAAGGCAAATGTAAACCTTGCATCGGCAACCAGGAAGCCGGCGAAGGGCATGACCGCTTCGCTGGGCAGCGGAACCACCATGCTCTCGAGAACCATGGAAACAAACACGCCGGGATACCCGGTATGCCCGATAACGGTCGTTGCATAATGCGCAATCATTTCGGTAGGGCCCAACGTTACTCCTCCTTTTGCCAACCTTGTTTGCCGAGGAGCGGGACGAATACAACCGTGCCCGCGCTCCGTTTTTCGAAACCTTTTTCCGTACGGTCGTAAATGACAAGTTCCTGCTGCTTCCGGTCGCCGACCGGGATGACCATCCGCCCGCCGACCTCGAGTTGCTCGCAGAGCGCCTCGGGCACGACCGGCGCCGCTGCCGCGACCAGGATCCTTGCGTAGGGGGCGTGCTGCGCCCAGCCGAGGCTTCCGTCGCCGTGCCTGAAAACGATATTCTGGTATCCCATTTCACGCAGCCGCCGTCGGGCCGCAACGCTCAGGTCGCCGATATTTTCTATGGTGTAAATACGCCGGGTAAATTGCGCAAGGATGGCGGTCTGGAAACCCGACCCGGTCCCGATTTCGAGCACCTTTTCGTCCTTGCGGAGCCCCAGGAGCTGCGTCATCAGGGCGACGATGGTCGGCTGGGAAATGGTTTGCCCGAAGCCGATAGGCAGGGCATTATCGTCGTAGGCCTGCGCATACATGGCCCCGTCGACGAAGAGGTGGCGCGGCACCTTGCGGAATGCGTCGAGAATGCGTTCGTCGGAAATGCCGTTGCCGCGCAGGGCCTTGATGAGCTTTTCGCACGCGACATGAGGGTTCAGGAACTCCATGAATCGGCTCCTGTCAATGCCCGCTGGATGCGGGCGGTCAGGCCGTCGAGGGGGTTCTCCGGCGGGACATCGCTGCCCGTCAACGGTTCGCCGATGCCGATGCCGATGCGGGCAAACGGAGCGGGAATCATGAAGCCGTCCCAGGAGCGCAGGCGAAACGCGCGGGAGGGATGGGCGCAGAGCGGTACGACCGGGGCGCCGGAAAGAAGCGCGATCTGCGCAACGCCGGGCTTGACAATCTCACGGGGCCCCCGCGGGCCGTCGGGCGTGATGACGACATTGTTGCCCTGCCGCAGCTCGCGTGCGCAGGTACGCAGCGCAGAAGCGCCGCCATGGGTTGACGATCCGGATATGACGGCATGCCCCCAGTGCTGGGCCACCGCGGCCGCCCTCCGACCGTCGCGGCTTTCGGAAATCAGCGCCATCTTGCCGGTGTGCCGGTAAAAATAGGCGAGAGAGAGTAAGTGAGAATGCCAGAAAGCATAGATCCGCCCCTTGCCCGCATCGTGGGGGACATCGAGGTCGACGCGGCCCCTGGTCGAAAACCGCCAGGTAAGGCCGAAAAGGTTACCGAGAGATACTATGGTGGCGCTGACGGCGTCGAGAGGAATTTGGTTTGCGAAACGTGGCATAGGCGTGCGATGAGGATAAAAGATATATCGGGCGCAGGGAAAGATTTGGGCCTTATGCACCTGCATTCACACTGCAGCCGGGAATTATATATTGTATTGTACTCAGCACAGGGAGGGATATGGTCAGACTGATAGTCGGTATCATCGCGGTATCCTGCCTGTTTCCCGGTTGCTCGGGCAATTCGCAGAAGTGCCTCGAAAAGGAAGGATTCAAAAGCTGCGAAGATCTCAAGGCCGCGGCGCAGAAGGCGGTAGGAAGCGACGAAGCCTACCGGTTCCTGTCGATCGAGAAAAAATGCGGCTGTAAAGACTAAGGGCGCTCAGGCGCCCTTTTGCCTTGCCGAACCTGACGCGAACCCCGGCAGGTCTTTGATTCGCCGGGGCAGAGCTATTGAACTACTGTCGTTCCTGCCTTGGGCCCGAGCGGGAAATCGAAGTAGAACGGCACCTGGATCTTCGGGATCATATCGGTGATGTAGTGCAGGACCCACTCGTTGACCTTCTTTATTTTCTTTTTCGGCACAATGACGATGTCGTGCGGCTCAAGATAGAAAGATTCAATCGACGTGGCGGAGTGCAGGTCGAAAAGGTAGAGATTACGCTTGCCATTGACGAAGCGTACAACAGCCACCTTGGTTGAGGCGGCAGACTCGTCGAGGATGCCGCCGGCCATGAGGACCCCCTCGTAAATCGAGACCGGTGTCGTCAGGGGATAGGCCCCCTGATTTTTGACTTCGCCGCCGACGTAGATTTTTCGACCGTTCATGGAACGGACAATGACGGTAATTTTAGGCGATTGCATTTCCTTCGAGAATTTTTCATTAAGGGTATCGGTGAGCTGCGAAGGGGTACAGCCCGCTGCCATGACTTCGCCGATCATCGGCATGCTGATTCTTCCGTCGGGCCGGATCGTCTGGTAGTCGTTCATATCGGTGGCTTCCTGGAATTTCATCTCAATCGAGTCACCGGGTTCCAGAAGGAGCGAGGGCTCGGGATGGTCGGCGGGGTTCCAATCGGTGATCAGGAGAGGATCGACATGCGTTGCATGTCCGCATCCTGAAGAGAATACGGCAAGGCCTGCGAATAAAATTCCGGCGGCAATCGGCAGCACCCGGACCATCTTTGATTTCACATTCATTGTATTACCTCCCTGTACCCTGCGGTTCTTGCCGGATAATCCCTGCAGGCTCTTGGAATTGATGGAGAACAGTTCCCCATTAGTTTTGGATTCGACCGGCGCCGGTCGCTTTCGGACCATCGCCGCTACAGACAAAAATATAGTATATATGAAAATGCATCCAGTAATCAAGCGGTAAAAGTTATAATGATAAGTGGACCCGCAGGAGGGTTCCCGTCTTCGGCAGGGAGGGTACCTCCGGTATGGGCAATTGCCGATCCGATTCCACCGGGATAAATCGAGACCAGACACCCTCGGGACCTTTGCGGTTACCCTTTTCTTGCCCGATCCTGCTCTATGCAGACCACGGTGTATTGCCTGCCGGGGTAGTCGGCCGATACTCTTTTTGTTGAGAAGGGGTTGATTTCCATCGAACAGGAGGATACAATGTAGCTCGTTCCCAATGAATATTTTATTTTGCATTTTATTTTTCATATATGTATATTACTAATTGATATCGCAACGATAAATTGCGATAACTGTATGAAATTGGTGATGATTGGGGTGGTACCGTCTTAAAGGGAACTAACAGTCTATGTTTTATTCACTCTTTAATGGGGAGGGTTACATGTTTAAAAAGTTTTTTGCAGTAGGGTTCATTCTTGCAGCGGGCGCCATCAGTGCCATGGCTGCAGGAACCGATACCGGCTTTGTCAAGGATGCCAGCGGTAATCCTGTCGCCGGTGCGACGGTGACGTATCTGCGCGGTACCAATACCTGGACCACCACGACAAACGCCAGTGGTGTTTATCGGTTCACTCTTGGTACCCAGAACGCCACGGTTATCGGCGTTGCTACGGGTGTCGGCACTGCGGGAACATTTATCGCCCAGATGGTCGGCTATGACAGTTCCTCTGCCCAGCAGTTCACCGTTACCGTCGCCGACACGACCGGCGGCGCTGCCGTTGGAAATGCCAACCTGGTCATTACCGCCCGATCGGTTTCCGGCACGGTCACCGACGCCTACAATGCCAACCTGATCGTTGGTGCACGGGTCCAGCAGAAACGCGGCGGGACAATCATTGACTCAGCCTTTACCAATTCCTCGGGCGCCTATTCCCTCAGCATCATAGCCGGCGGCGATTCGCTCATCGTTTCCGCAGCTTCCTATCTGCCGGGCAGCACTGTCGTCGCCTTTCCCAACGCTGCGTTGACAGAAGGGTACAACTTCAAATTGAGCGCATTTGTTAATATTACCGGTATCGTATCGAACTCATTGCTTAAAACCGCGCTCAGCGGTGCGACCGTTTCTGCTGCAAAGTTGATAAACGGTGTTGCCCAGACACCTTTCGCGGTCACCACCACAACGGCGCAGGGTGCGTATACGTTCGACAGTCTCGCCTCGCATGACTCATTGCAGATCCAGGCTTCGGATGCCGGTTTCAGCTCGGTAATCAAACTGGTCGAGCCGGTGCCGGTCGGTCCCGCCCTCGACTCGGTCAATATTGCCCTCGGTATGGCGACCGGTTCAATTGTTGGAACCATCACGGGTGATTCGGCCAATGGCCATCCCGGACTGCTGGCAGGTGCGACGGTCACACTGACAAAAGGTACGACCGGCACGTTGGTCGCGACCACAACGACGAATGCCTCAGGCATGTATGCATTTGCCGGCGATTCGGCTAACCTCAAATACACGGTTACCGCCAGCTTCAATGGCTATGGAACCCTTTCGGATACCTTGACCACAAACTTTGCAGCCAGCGATACCGATATTGCAAATATCACCCTCCAGGCCGGTACCAAGAAGACCTTCTGGGTGAAGGTGGTCGGTTATAACGGCACTCCCGGAAGTGCATTGACACCGCTTGCCAATGCCTCGGTCGGCTTTACCGCGGGAGCAACGGTTCTGGGCGGTATTACGAATGCCGCGGGTTTAGCGCAGATCGCCAATGCGCCGGTCGGATTTGATACTCTCACTGCCGCGGACACGCTCTACACGGACAGGCTGATGATTACCACCATCAATGCCTATTCTGCAGATACTATTGTCGACTCGCTTACGCAGGTTGCAAACGGGACGGTGCAGAGATCCGTTCGCGGTGTCGCTCATAAGCTGACGGCAGCCGGTGCTGTTGCCGCTGGAGCGAATATTCTCTTCAAGTGCGCAGGCGGCTATGTTTACGACGCCGTGACGCTTACCAATGGTGCATGGTCGGTGGTCGGGATCGACGCCACGATTCCCGCAGGTACTTCCATACCGGCATATGCAGTTACGACCGGCCTTGGAATGTACGATTCCTTGAATGAAAGCATTGGTGCGGCTTCCGACACCTTCTGGAATGCTTTTACCAATTCGACAGCGATTAATATTGCTGCAAGCGGATCGACCACTTCAGCTACGACCGTTTATTTTACCGTCAATCATGTCGTTGTCGTTGCCGTGCCTGCTGCTCCGACTCTCTCAACGCCTGCGAATGGTAGTACATTTACCTATTCCCGGACTAACCCGAAAACGGTAGTTACGCTTACCTGGGGAGCGGTCGCAACGGCGAATTCCTATGCGGTTAAGGTCTCGACCAGCTCCGCGTTCACCAACACCGTTTTCAGCCAGACCGGTCTGACGGTTGAAACAGCAGCATATACCCCGGCCAATGGGATTACTTATTACTGGGAAGCATCGGCGACCAATCAGTTGGGAACCAGTGCATGGTCGAGTGTCTGGTCATTTATGCCAACAGCGGCAACATCGGTGGTGCCTTCCGTCGGTGTAAACAATGCGTACAGGCTCTCCATGAAGCTTGGCACGATTTCTTACTCACTGCCGTCCTCGGCGAAGGTCGAACTTGCCGTGTATGATGTCCTCGGCAGGACCGCGCTGACTCTTAACCGCCAGCAGGAAGCCGGTTCCTATTCAATCAATTTGAAAGGAAGCACGCTTGCTGCCGGTCAGTACATTGTGCGCTTCAAGGCAGGAGCCTATGAACAGCGCGCTTTCATGCTGCTGACAAAGTAGCCGGTCTTCAGTACATAAGAAAAAAGTGGGCGGGAGGGGGGCTTGTACAGCCCCCTTTCCTTTTGGTACGGACTATCATGGTACTTTAATTGTCCTTCGACAAGCACAGGTCGAACGGTAATTGTGCAATAATTTGGAAATGGTGCCGGTCATGGTGAGCCTGTCGAACCATAACCGGCATTATCATTTTCGATTTCGCCCGCCCTGCAGGGCGCACTTTTTCAGGTCAGGCATTCCGAAGATCCCCTTCCGGTAGCAGCACTATCTTTCAAAAAGCTATTTTTTGCTCATGAGCCGATCCGGCATGCCCCGAAAAGAAGTCCAATCCGGCCAGAAAAAACAGCGCAGTTCAACGGCTCCCAAAACTAACGGCTTCAATGATTTAAAAGAGAACTCCCGGCGTCAAACCGTCATTCTCTGCTGCATTCTTGCCGCTGCAACCCTCATCTCCTACCACGGGGTGTGGAACTGTGAATTTCTCTCGTACGACGATACCGATTATGTAACCCAGAATAAATTCATCCAGCACGGGTTATCGCTGAAGAGTATCGGATGGGCATTTACCACGTTTTACGCCTCCAACTGGCATCCGCTCACCTGGCTTTCGCACATGACCGACTGGACCGTGTTCGGCAACCATCCCGGACCGCACCATCTGGTGAACGCTGTCCTGCATACCCTGAACTCGATACTCCTGCTGCTCCTCCTGCTTTACATGACCGGCAACCTCCGGCGCTCCGCCGTTGTGGCATTCCTTTTCGCCCTGCACCCGATACATGTGGAATCGGTGGCATGGGTCGCAGAGCGCAAGGATGTCCTGAGCACCTGTTTCTGGCTCGTGACAACGCTTGCATATTCCTGGTATGTTCGCCGACCCTCGTGGCAACGGATGTCCGCGGTAACCGGGGCCTTTACTATTGCCATACTGGCAAAGCCCATGGTAGTTACGCTGCCGTTCACCCTGCTGCTGCTCGATATATGGCCGCTTCGCCGTTTACGGCTTGATTTCGGAAACCCCGCTCGTACTGCGGCAGACATGGCCAGACGTGCGGTTGAAAAATGGCCGCTGTTCCTGCTGACCCTGGCATCGAGCGTCCTGACCTATCTGGCGCAGAAGGCGGGAGGCGCCGTATCCAGTGAAATCGCCTTGCCGGCATGGGTCCGGTTCTGCAATGCCGCCATGAGCTACTGGCGCTATCTGGGGAAAATGGTCTGGCCCGATCCGCTCATCACCTACTACCATCATGAGGGGCGGGGAATCATCGTTCCCCTTGCCCTCATGGCGGCCCTGGGTCTTGCGTTTGTCACTGTTGCCTGCCTGCGGCTCGGGAAAAAACGGCCCTATCTCATCATGGGCTGGTTCTGGTACCTCGGAACGCTGGTACCGGTAATCGGGTTTCCGGTGCAGGTCGGCGTTCAGGCGATGGCCGAACGATACTCGTATATCCCGCTCATCGGCATATTCATCGCAATAGTCTGGTTCATCGGTGACGCGGGCGACGGAATTTCGAAGGTCAAACCGCTGCTCCGGGTTGCCGCAATCGGGATTATTGCCGTGTTCGCGGTTCTTACGATGAATCAGGTGAAGGTATGGAAGAGTACCATTACCCTGTTCAGTCATGTGCTGCAGACGGATCCCCGCGGCGAGTTCCCGAACCTGAGCCTGGGCGCTGCCAACATGCGGGAGAAGAATTATGCCGAAGCGCAGCGGTACCTTGAGTATGCCCTGAGCTACAACCCGAATGGACCGCAGACGCTCTCCTATTACTCCTTCTGCCTCATGGAAAAATCGGGAAGCGGACCTGCCGACCTGCAGGTCGTGCAGCAGTGTCTCGACCGCGCTTATCGCGTATCTCCGGAAAACCGCGATGTTCTTGTCAATCTTGCCGAGCTGTGCAACAAGACCGGCAGGCCGGTCGAGGCGGAAGGGTATTGCCGGAAAATTCTCTCAAGAACGCCGGATTTCCTTACGGCGGAGTACTACCTTGCCGATGCACTGCAGGCCCAGAAAAGGTACGACGAAGCTGCCCAAGTCTATCGCGGGGTGCTGGCGGCAGACCCTGCCAACTCCGATGCGCTCAACAGCCTCGGCATCGTTCTCTATACCGAAGGAAAACCCGTCGATGCGGTCAATGCCTTTACGCAGGCGCTCAGGGTCAAGCCGAATCAGTCGGAGGCGCACAGCAACCTCGGAAGGGTTTATTTCGAGCAGCACCAGGTTCAGCAGGCAGTTGCCGAGTTAACCGATGCCGCCCGCATCGACCCGGATAATGCCATCGTTCACAACAACCTTGGCGCGGTGCTCTTCAGCCTGCACGACTACGCCGGGGCGGTCCGGGAGTTCAGTGAAGCTGTGCGCGCGAATCCCGGATATGGGGAGGCCCAGGGCAATCTTGCCCGGGCGCAGCAACTTGCCCAGTCCGCCGCGGCGCAGCCGGTTCATTAAATTAAATGGGCGTTGCACGCAACCTCCCTGCAATTTACACAATTCCCAACCGCGGGGCATTGACGGTACAGGCCACGAGCTCATCGTGGATGCGGCCGTTGCTGCAGATCAATCCGCTTGCAAAGAGATCGGCAGGCATGCCGGTGCGGGCATCGATGGCCCGGCCGCCCGCCTCGCTCAGGATCAGCAGTCCTGCCGCAAAATCCCACGGTGAAAGCGTGTATTCGAAATAGCCGTCGAATCGGCCTGCAGCAAGCCAGGTGAGGTCGAGTGATGCGGCACCCATTCTTCGCATGCAGTGAATATCCTTGTTAAAAAGAGCATGGAGGGCGCCAAGAGTTTTTTCCATGGTTTCGCCCCGATCGTAGTAAAAGCCGGTTGCGATGATCGACTGGTTGAGCCGGCTGTTGCCCGAAACCCGGATGGGGTTTCCGTTCAGGGTTGCGCCTTGGCCGAGGCTTGCGGAAAACATCTCGCGGCGCATAGGATCGTAGACGGCTCCAGCCAGGATGGTACCTGTTTCGGCGTAGGCGACGCTCACGCCGAAATGGGGGATACCATGGGAAAAATTGGTCGTTCCGTCGAGCGGATCGACTACCCACAGGCGGTCCGACTCCAGTGCGGCGCGGTGCATCTCTTCGCCGAGAATTGAACTTCCCGGCATTTCCTGAGAGAGAAAATGTGCTATATGCTCCTCCGAGCGCCGGTCCGCATCGGTCACCAGGTTGTAGGTGGAATCTTTTTGCATGGTGTCGCCTGTCCCTATGCTGGAGGCGATAATCCGACCTCCCCTCATGGCTGCTTCCTGTGCAATTTCGACGATTTCTTTCATGGAGGGTTCCCTTTGTTTCTTTGAAATGGTTGATGAAAGATTGAAAATATAATCATTGGAAGTCTGAGCGCTTTTATGTGATGCTCTGGTGGGGGAACCGCTATGGCGGTTCCCCCTGGCCAAAGCCTCCGCGCCCGCCAAGCCGGGCTCGGAGGCTTTGGCACACCCCTTCCTGCGGAAGGGGGAGGCTATGCTTGCGTTCCGCAAGCGCCTTCCCCCTCCCGCAACGCCCTCTATTAGGGTAGAAAAAACAGCTAAAAAAGAAGGTTTCAGGAAAAGAAAAAAATCTTTTTTCGTGGCCTTTATAGGTGTTTTCTACCTATTGTGAGCGTTGCGGGAGTGGGCGAGCGTTCGCCAAGGGCGAACATCGCCGCCCACTTCCGCAGGAAAGGGTGTGCCTGAAGNNGGCTTCAGGCCAGGGGAAACCATTTTAATGGTTTCCCCACCAAAAGCAGTATATGAATTTCCCTGTCCTCTATCTTTCACAATCGTATATTCTAATAGTACATAAGGGTTCGGTTCCGCTTAAAGGTTAGAAAGTATTTTACCATTCTATTATGATAGCCTGGCGAAACCCCGGACGGCCCATAATTCTTGCATCCCAGTCTGCGCGCCGGAAGGAGATCCTGCGTCTTCTGGGCTTCAGCTTCGACGTCTGTATGCCGGAGGCGATCGACGAATCGGTTTTTTTTGTAAACGATGCTCCCGATGATGCGGTGCGCAGGCTTGCAGTGGCCAAAGCGCAATCCGTTGCGGGTAGTTTTCCGCAGGCAGTGGTGCTGGGAGCCGATACGGTGGTGGTCCTGGGAAGCAGGGTTTTCGGCAAACCGGAGAGCAGGACCGAAGCCCATGCCATGCTGGCTTCGCTTGCGGGAAGCCTGCACCGGGTGATTACTGGTGTTGCGCTGGTATGCGCTGATCGCGGGTTCATCGGGGCGGGAGCTGCCGTTACCGAGGTTGAATTCCGCGCTGTTTCTTATGAAGAAATAGAAGAGTACCTTGAAGGAGATGAATACTGCGACAAAGCCGGCGCCTATGCGATACAGGGCAAGGCCATGGCGTTTGTCGAGGGCATCCGGGGCTGCTACTACAATGTTGTAGGATTGCCGGTATCCGAGACGATACGGATCTTCACGGATTTTATCCGTTCACAGGAGTAAGGAACAATGGAAAACGACGATTCCGGAAATATGCCTCAGCGCGAAGAGAGTGCAACCTCGGGGAATAGCGGCAGCATCGGCGAAATGCTCAGGCGTGAGAGGGAAAAACGGCAGATTTCCATTGAGACGATCGCCGCAAAGCTTCGGTTGAATGCAAAGTATATCGAAGCGCTCGAACAGGACCGGTACGACCTCCTTCCGGGCGATACCTACATTCGCGTCTATCTGCGTTCGCTCGCGCAATACCTCTCGCTCGATTCAGAAGATATTTTCCGCAGGTTCTTCAATGAGCGGGGGCTCTCGGGCGCCGATACACTGCGCAAGGATTCGAGCACCAAGATAAGCCTCCCGGCGCTTGAGGACCGGAAAAAACCGGGCATGATGGTCCCGGTTGTCATTGTGCTCCTGGTCGTGCTCGCCGGACTTGGCTTTATCGCCAGGAAGCATGGATTGTTTTCGACGCATTCGTCAAAAACCGCGACCATGGTTGCGGATTCGGTCGGCAGATCGGCGGCAGCGGTTCCTGCCGATTCCGGCGGAGCGGCTGTCGAATCGTCGGGAACCGTTGCAGATAGTTCCCATTCGGGTGCACTGCCTGTTGCCGATTCGCTGCACCAGCCTCCTGCCGGCGGCAACGGTCAGATGAAGCTCCAGATTCTGGTCAAGCACGACTCCTGCCGTGTCAGGGTGTACACCGACGGCAAAGAGTGGCAGCGGGCGATGCACCGGGGCGCCTGGATCACCTTATTTGCGAAAGACAGTTTCAATATCCTGGTATCGGCGAGCGATGCGGTCACCCTGACACTTGACGGAAAGCCTGTTTCGCTTCCGGCAAGAACCGGCGCTTCCGCGATAAGGGTCGACCGCACGGGTATTGCCTGGTGGACCCTTGAAAAATGGGAGTCGACGTTTCATTGATCGATCCCGTGCCCTCCTGGATCGATTGTCACGCGCATCTCGATGCACTGTCCGACAGCGAGCTGGCCGATGTGCTTGCCGAAGCCTCGGCTGCCGGGGTCTCCGCAGTATGCGTCGCGGCGACCGACCTGGCGTCGTCGGAGATTGTATTGCGGCAATGCGCCGCCTTTCCTGCAGTCCGGGGAGCCGTCGGAATAGGTCCCTTCCCGGCTGATCCGCTTCCCGGCGACTGGGAAGCAAGGCTTGGGTCCCTGCTCCGCGGCGCACGGGTGATTGCCCTCGGCGAGATCGGGCTTGACGAGTCCAACCCGAAGTATCCCCCGATTTCGCGCCAGCTCCCGGTATTTGAGCGGCAGCTTGAAATTGCACGCCAGGCCGATCTGCCGGTCATCCTGCACAGCCGGGGAGCTGAAGCCCGGGTTGCGTTGCTATGCAGGGAACACGGAATCCGCCGGGCGATATTTCACTGTTTTACCGGCGACAGCGCTTCGCTTGAGGCAATCCTGGCCGGCGGGTACAGCGTTTCATTCTCCGGGATCGTGACCTTCAGCCGCAGTCTTCTCGAACGCGCGGCAGAAGTTCCCATCGACCGGCTCTTCATTGAAACCGATTCCCCTTTCCTTTCACCGGTGCCTTTTCGCGGCAAGATCAATCGTCCCTGCCGGGTGGCTATCACCGGGGAAGCCATTGCAAAGGCCCGCGGCATCGCTACGGAGGCTCTTCAGGCCGCAATAGCGGATAACTTCCGCCGGCTTTTCATGGAACCCTCCGGTACCTGAACAGGCTTAGCGAGCGAATTACAAATATTTCCTTACCTATGAAGCTTCCCGGAGCTTGCTCCGGGAAGCTTCAAATCCTCTTTTTTATTCCGCACCCGTGTAACAGGTTGTATTTTTTGCTGTCACCCGAATTGTTCAGGAGCGCTCCCATGGCAGTCCTGCTGTTTCTTGTTGCCGCCGGCGTCATTGCGCTGCTTGTCAATGTCGTTATCCAACTCAACGAGCTCGAAAAGAGCGTCCTCGCTCTGGTAGACAGAATGACAAAAAACTATGAATCTCAGTGAAGCGCTCCTGCTCATCCGCGGCAGCGTGCGCAATCTCAAGGCATACCACCTGGAGCCTCAGGAGTTCCGGGTAAAGCTGAACCAGAATGAAAATCCTTTCGATTGGCCCGCCGGGATCAAGGAGGAGATGGGCCGGTTCTGCGTGGAGCGGCCCTGGAATCGCTATCCGCCGTTTATTCCGGAAAATCTGAAAAATGAGCTTGCCGACTATGCCGGTGCCAAACGGGGCGGCATCGTGGTCGGGAATGGTTCCAATGAAATACTCCTGGTGCTGCTGCTTTCACTTGCCGAAGGCGGGGCGCCGGTAATCTTCTGCCAACCTTCCTTTACCATTTACCGTCTTCTGGCTGAGGGAATCGGCGCCCGGGCGGTCCCGGTTTCGCTCGATGCAGACCTTCAGTTCGACCGGGTTGCGATCTGCGATGCGATTGCCGCGCATCCCGGAGCGGTGCTCGTCCTTTGTTCGCCCAACAATCCCACCGGCGGTGCGCTTGATGAAAGCGGACTGCGGGAAATCCTCAGCCGTCACGACGGGTTCTGCATTCTTGACCAGGCGTATGTCGAGTTCGGCGGGTTCGACGCCATGCCGCTGCTTGGCGAGTTCCCGAACCTGATCATCACGCGGACCTTTTCAAAGGCTTTTGCCGGGGCGGCGCTGCGGCTTGGATACCTTGCCGGGAATCCGGAGGTCGTCCGGGAAATAAACAAGATCAAACTGCCGTATAACATCAATTTCTTTTCCGAGCATGCCGCTACGCTTCTCCTCCGCCAGGGCGACCTGCTCCGGGAGCGTGTTGCGCTTATCAAGGCAGAGCGCGACGCCCAGTACGATTTCCTCCGGAGGTGCCCTTTCGAGGAGGTCTATAAGAGCGAAGCGAATTTTATCCTGGTGCGCATCCGTGAGAAGGCACGCCTCCTCGCTGCGCTCAAGGCGGCGGGAATCTTAGTACGCGACGTATCCTCCTATCCGCTTCTCGAAAACTGCCTGCGTTTCGGCATTGGTACACCGGAGGAAAACGAGCAGGTCCGAACCGTCATCCGATCCGTTTTTCCGGGTTCTTAAGGAGTCAGCAATGGAACGATCAGCAGCGATCAGCCGTGCAACCAAGGAAACGTCAATTGACCTTTCGCTGACCCTCGACGGCAAGGGTGCTGCCGCGGTGAAAAGCGGCAACGGATTCATGGATCATATGCTGACGCTTTTTGCGCGGCACGGTCTGTTCGATCTTTCCATCAGCTGCGCCGGGGATACCGAGGTCGACTTCCACCACAGCGCGGAGGATATCGGCATCTGCCTCGGCATGGCCTTTGCCAAAGCGCTCGGCGACTGCCGGGGCATCGTCCGGTTCGGCCAGGCCTACGTGCCGATGGACGAGTCTTTAGCCCGCGTCTGCCTCGATATCGCCGGAAGACCAAACCTCATCTATGCGGTCAAACTGAACGACCGGCGCGTCAATGATTTCGAGTGTGACCTGGCCGAAGACTTTTTCAAGGCGGTTGTCGATCACAGCCGGATCACGGTGCATGTCGATCTCCTGCGGGGAAGGAACAGCCACCACTCGCTCGAAGCGATATTCAAGGCGTTCGGCCGCGCGCTTGCCATGGCCTGTTCGATCAATCCGAAGGCGCCGTCGGAGATTCCGACGACCAAGGGAGTGCTGTAACTTCTTGAGGAGAGTTCCCACCCTTTACTTTATCGGGATGGAGGGCGTATGAAATGTGAATCCGGACTGAGAGAAGGCATGATGCGTAAAGGCTCGTTAATTGCCCTTGCGGTGGCCGGAGTTCTGCTTTCGGGGTGTCCGAAACATAACCGATCCGCGACGTCACCGGCGCCGGCAGCGCCCGAAGCGCAGAAAACCGGCGAAGAGGCAAAATCCGACAGCGCCTTCAACAAATATTATACCGGCAGCAACGATTCGGCGAAAGTCCTGGGAAAGCCTACCGCGACCTTCTCAATGCGCAAGCAGGAGGCGGCTCCGGTAAAGAAGCCTGCGATGCAAGCGACCGAACCCGCCCCGGCTGCTGCGGCAGCGCCCAAAATTAAGGCTGTTTCACCCGCAACGGTCGTGGCTCCGCAAGCTTCTGCGCAGGAAGCCCCTGCCTCCCTAAGTTCCGCAAGCGGACGGTTTACCGTGCAGGTAGCAAGCACCCCGTCGAACGGCGAGGCCGAGCATATTGCGGCCGAATTCAGGGGTAAAGGCTATGAGGCCTCCATCATCGAGGTGCAAAATCCCCGATCCGATCTTGCCGGTACCTATTATCGAGTGCGCGTCGGCAGTTTCGCCGGAGAAGCTGAGGCTAAATCTTTCGGTGAATCGGTCGCGCGTCCCGCGCATCTTGACTATTGGGTTGTCCGTAAACCTTCCGGAACCCCGGGTTCCTCCTTCAATACGCCCGAACCAGTACTGCCGGTACCCGCCGTCAGCGCTCCCCGGCACCGCCGCCTGAAAATGGCGGCCTCATCAGGGACCCAGGGAACGGAAACGGCCCCTGCTTCGAGCGCGTATTCAAGGCCTTATGCCGTAGAACCGGCTCCCGGCGCTCAAATGAGCACCGCTCCTTCCGCCATGAATATCTCACCCGATACCGGGCTGCAAAGAACCTTCCGCAGCTCTTCCCGGAGTGCCGATAGCGGCGTCAAGTCGTCACCTTCCGCTCCGGCATCAGCCGGCTACCCGACTTTCAACCAGCTGATGAAGGCTATCGATGACGACCAGCGAAAATCCGCGAGCGCCCGGAATGCCGGAACCGGTCACGACACGCTCTCAGGTAAGTAGTTAATGGCTAACAAGTTATGGAGGATCCGACTATGTACCCAGGGCGCCCGGGGATGCGCTCATGCCGCAAAGCAGGCGGATCATCCGGCGGCCTGGCCCGATGCCTCCATCAGGCCTCGATGCCCAGTGGTGCCTTTTTAACCGATTGCGGCAACATTTCGACTTTTTTATCGTAATATAGTCGTAGTCGCCTGAATCAGGTGATCCCCCCGGGCCAATGCTTTGCCGGGCGGGGCGGGTAGCGCGGTGCTACCGGCAAAGCTATACGTCTCTATCGCCCCCAGGGTGAAGGTTGCTGAAGGGATGCATGCAAAACTGAAGAGTACCGCGCTTGTAGTGCTGTGTGTCTCCGGTTGCCTGTGGGCGGAGGTGACAGGCAATTATTACGCGGATGAGAACCAGGAGCTCTTCCTGATGCCGAAATCCGCAGCGCTCGGGGGTGCCGATATGGCGCTTGGCCGCAGTTCGCAGCCACTCGGGAATCCCGCCAACCTTCCGACCGATTCCCTTCGGGATGTCTCCCTGAGCTATGCCAACTACTACCAGAACTCCTTCAGCACATCCGCTGCCTCATACATGGGCCCGATCGACGACCGGTCGGCGATCAGCGTCTCGGTGAGCTATTTCCTTGTTCCGGGCATCGAGATCTACTCCGATACGGTAATTCCCGCGAATGTGCCGACCGCAAGCGCTTCGGACATTCTGCTCAGGGTCGGGTACGGCATTACCGCTCTTCGTCTGTCAAACAGTGCGGTCCTGAATGCCGGAGCGGCCATCAATGCCGAGCGGCGTGGGCTCATCGACTATACCGGCTATGCGATCGGCGCCGACGGCGGCGCGAATCTCCTGCTCGATTTCAAGCAGATCGCCTCGAAAGCCGCGGTCGGACTCATGATCCAGAACCTGACGACAAGTTATATCCGCTGGAGCGGGGATTACCAGGAATATGCCTATCCCCATGTTTTCCTGGGGCTCGGATGGCAGCAGGACATTCCCTACCTTTATGGCAAGTACAGCCTGCATTACGTTTCGCCCGACCTGCTGGGTAACGAGGGGGTTAATTCAACCACCTCGGAAACGGACTCTTCGGGGAATACCACATCGGTGCCTATTTACAAGAGCATCATGAGCAACCCCTCGCTTCTGTTTTCTGACGCCCGCTGGGGAGCGGAGTACACGATCATGAAGACCGTTTCTCTGCGGGTCGGCTACACGGGCAGCAACGTGAGTTTCGGGGGAGGGGTACACTTCCTGCGCAACCGGGCTTCCATCGATTTCGCCTACCTGGAGAACGACCTTGCTCCCACGTATAAGTTAAGCGTCAACTACCGGTGGAACTGACCACCCGCACCGGCAGTCAATCCCTGAATTCCCGCTCTATTATCTCCGAAATATAACGGTCGACCGATACCGGGTAGTACCGAAAATCGGGACCGAAAATGAGGCCGGTCCGGGTATTTTCCTGGGCCATGAGGGCATCGTTGACCCGGTGCAGGCGATCCGCGGGCGGCTCCTCGAAGTTCTCGGTCCTGAAGTACTCATTTTCAATCGAAACCTGCCGCTTGCCGGAATAGGCGAATGAAAAAACGCGGCCCTGCAGGTCCTGGTTGAAGCTTTCGGGATCGAATATATCGCCGAAGGTTGCCTGAAGGGCATAGGGCGAAACAATGAATTTCGGCGAAACGTTGATCTTCCCGTTGATCTCGATCGTCGTCGCCGGATTTTCATTGCTCGGGGCGATGAGGATGTACGGCAGTTCGTGGTAGCCGGACACGATCCCGCTGATCGGCTTCCGGAGGATCTCGGTTTTGGAATAGACCTCCCGAAGTGCCTGGTTGTTGCCGAATTGTTTTTGCCACTGGTCCATATAAACTTTAAAATAATTCATTTAAAGGATGTCGAATTTGATTTAAGCGGGGAACGGAGCTTAGATCAAATGCTCTTGAAGGGGGAACCATTTTTAAATGGTTCCCCGTGCGCCCATGC
>PLTF01000097.1 GCA_003164335.1 Fibrobacterota bacterium | reverse complement strand
CCGCCTGAGCGGTTCCCCCACCAGAAGCTTTTAGAATGGTTCCCCCACCTGAGCACTAACACCTATGCTTGCTAAATTATCTATAAAAGGTTAGCATGCCGTTCGGCTATGGATGCAGCAAGGCTATCAAGCGCCGCGAAATCCGGCTCCTTCGGCAGACCTTTGCACAGCACCGGCGGAAGAAGCTCGACCTTCAGGTTCGGAATGAGCGGAGTTATATGTTCTACCACCTTGGTCGCCCATCCGTACGACCCGATAACCGAGGCATATTTGACCTTCGGGCGGAGGACGTTTGCAAGATGCGCAGCGTAGAAAACCAGCGGATGCGGGCCCATATGGAGGGTCGGGGTACCGATGACCACGGTAGCGGCATCGACCAGCGCAATGGCGAGTTTCCCGATGTCCGTGACGCTGAGATCGAACTGATATACGGTAATCCCGCGCTGCGACAGCGCGGACACCAGATGATCGACCATTTTCCTGGTGCTGCCGTGCATCGAGATATACGGCAGCACAACCTCGTTTTTCGGCGTATCGGAAATCCAGTCCTGGTAGCTTTTAATGATGAATTGCGGGTCCCGGTAGCATGGGCCGTGGCTTGGGGCGATGACCGCGATGTCGCGGGTATTGATTTTTGCTATATTTGCGCGCACCGAGGGCCGGAACGGCATCATTATTTCGGCGTAGTAGCGCTTGGCGGCCTCATATACGCGCGCCGGGTCGTCCGCCCAGGCGCCGCTCGTTGCCAGATGCGATCCGAAAAAGTCGCAGGAGAAAAGGACGCGGTCCTCGGGCAGCCAGGTGCACATGGTTTCCGGCCAGTGAACCCACGGCGTAGCGATAAATTCAAGGGTTTTATCGCCGAGCGAAACGGTTTCACCGTCCTGGACCGACCGGATCCTGGCTCCATCGATCCCGAGATGATCCTGGAGCATCGGTTTGCACTTGTTGGAGCAGAGGATTTCGGCGGACGGGTACTTCGCCATAACCGCTTCAAGCGCGCCGGAATGATCCTGTTCGGCATGGTGGGCGATTATAAAGTCGATGGATTCGACCCCATCGAGCTGTTCGAGAAGCCTGTCCGGCAGTGCGGTATCGACGGTATCGAGCAAAGCGGTTTTTTCGGTGCCGCGCACAAGATACGAGTTGTAGCTGGTGCCGTCAGGAAGCGGAATCAGGGCATCGAAAAGACGGCGATCCCAATCCGTGACACCGAGTTTCCAGACATTATCGGCAATTTTGGGAAAATTCAAAGGTAGATCTCCCTCACTATTCGGTTATAGTAATAGCCGCGACCGGACAGTTTTCTGCGGCAAGCCGGGCAGCCTCCTTGTGTTCCGCGGGAACAGGGTCGGCGATGACCACTGCGATATTTTCATCGGTCATTGAATATACTGCCGGACAGTCCGAAGCGCAAAGTCCGCAGCCGATGCACGTATTTTTGTCAACAATCGCCTTCATAGAATCCTCCATGGGATACCCGGGTTAAGCGACTTTTCGGGATATAATGAAGCACGGCTTCCGGACTCATGCCGTGCAGGCTCAGCAGCCCCCCGCTCGGTCTGAATCGCCGGAATCATGGGGGACCATACATAATTTATTTAATGAGTCGGGTGAATGCAAACCTTCACGCCGGGAGCCGGCTCAAGCAGGCGTCCCGCCGAGGATGCCGCCTTCAATTCCCACCCTGACGCATTTGACCGGCACCTTGCGCTTTGCCAGTGCCGCTGCATCCTGCGCAATGCGGAGCAGGCCCCCGCAGCACGGCACTTCCATTATGACCACGGTCAAGGAATTGATCTGCGCATCGTCAATGAGCGCCCGGATTTTTTCGAGGTATAGTTCCCTGGCATCATCGAGCTTGGGGCAGGCGATACCGAGCGTCTTTCCGTTAAGAAAAAGGTCGTGAAAAGTTCCCAGGGCAAAGGCGGTGCAATCGGCCGCAAGCACGAAATCGGATTCCTTGAAATGCGGTGAATGGGGCGACAGCAGGTGCATCTGCACCGGCCAATGGGACAAGCGGGAGGTTCCCGGTGCAGAAACTGCTTTTTCGGCGCCGCCTTCTGCCGAAAAGGCCCTTGCGCGTGAACCCGGGCAGCCTGCATGGGCATACGCTTCGGCAGGATGCGGCAGGGAAATACCATGGTCGGTCAGGTATTTTCGTGCCTCGCGGTAATAATCCGTCTGGCCGTGCTCTCTGAGATGGTTCAGGTGCGCGATGACCGTGGCCTCCCCCTGTTTCAAGATATTTTCCATTACCTGGGCCTCGTCGTACGCAACGGCCTCGCGCTCCTCGATCCTTATGGCACCTTCCGGGCAAGAGCCGAGACACGCGCCCAACCCATCGCATTGCAGATCGCTCACGAGCCTCGCCTTGCCGTCGATAATCTGCAGGGCGCCTTCCGGGCAATCGGGGATGCAGAGCCCGCATCCGGTGCATTTTTCCGTATCGATGGCGATGATGTTTCGTTTCATAACTTTTTTCTCCCCTCTGTTTCAAAGGTATCGTTTCCTGATAAAAATCGTATCTATCCGGACCGGCAGTCTTGATGGGGATCAAGAGATTGTGGAATATGGATAGTATTCAGGTTTTTTTGAAAATTCAAATGCAATAAGCTTTTAGAATGGTTCCCCCACCTGAGCAGTAACTTATTATTGAATAAATTATGAACCTCCTCGCCTTACTTAATCTTACCGATCTCTTCGGCTCCCTCACCGATCGCAGTAAACGGCTTATCGGTGAAATTGCCCTTCCGCGGGAACTGGCAAGGAATGAAACGCTTTTTTTCGAAGGCGAGAAAGGGGAAGCCGTCTATCTCCTTGCTTCAGGAGAAATCCAACTGTCAAAAACAAACGGGAGCGGCGATAAGACCGTCATCATTAAATCCGTCAAAGCCGGCGAAGTATTCGCCGAAGTGGTCCTTTTCGAGGAAGATCGTTTTCCGGTCACCGCAATCGCGGTCAGGAAGTCGCTGGTATACCTTTTCCCAAAGAGGGAGTTCCTCACCCTTCTGGAGATTGCGGACTTTCGCAACGAATTCATCCTCATGCTGCTGCGCCGCCAGCGCTATCTGACCGAGCGCATGCGATCGCTGGTTACCATGGATGCCGCCGATAAGCTATTCCACTATCTGCGCCAGCACTATGGGCCGCAGGAACGCATCGCCCCGGGCATTACGAAGAAACTGCTTGCTGCAGCAATCGATGTGACACCTGAGACGCTCTCGCGAATTTTGCTCAAACTGCGAAATGAGGGTACGCTCGCATGGGATCGGGGTACCATTACGATTCAAAAGGGGTTCTGGATCAATTACGACAAGGGTAAGATATGAAGCGAATGATAGGGGAGAATCGATAGGTCTTAAGCTTCGACCAGAGTCTTATAGAAGTCCCATAAATGGCCAGGCAGACTGAACCTTGAACGAAAACGTCTGATATTTCAAAGCCGCGCATCTCTTGACACAACATCCGGAAAGGGCTATACTTACGCCGTATGGAAAATCTTCCTCCTCCGAAGGATAACGACGAATCTTCACTCCCCGGCCTGCCGGAGATGGATGAGCAGCACCGATATCTTCTCAAGCTCTTTGACCGGATCGAACAATCATTCACCGTTACCAGACAGGCGGCACTCGCAGCGCTGCTTCCTGAGATCGAAGGGTACCTTCACTTCCACTTTGCTTCCGAAGAGCATCTGATGCGGCACTACCGGTTTCCCGGATTTCCGCCTCATCAGTCGGATCATGAGGCCGCTGCAGCACGGTTTGTAAGATTTCTCGACGATTTCGAGGCGAATCGGCTGAACCCCGGCGCGTTGCGCATTTTCCTGCGAGGGTGGCTCCTTGATCACGGCGCTACAGCCGACCGGGAGTATGCAGCATGGATAGCAGCGTGCCGAGAGAATTTTTTCAAATCAAAAAGCTGATTATGATGTTTGCAGCCTGCCATGATTTTCAGGATGTAGAATCTTGAAACTGATTACCCCTGCGTGAGCTGATTCTCCAGTCTTCCCGAGGCGGTTCCTCATAGCGATTCCAATCCGCGAAGCGCGCAAATGGATCCGGTATAACGGGAATCCTGCGGGAGAAAAAATAATGGAACCATTACGAGTGCTCTTTGCCCTTAAAAATCCCCATATTTAAAGAAATTCAATTAATGCGCCGAAATTTAGTGGAACCGGCATATCATCATTTGAGAACGATAATTTCTACTGCGCCGGCCAGTTTTTATTATATTATAACCTAATTAAAAGGCTTCGGCTTAATGGTATGCTTTATTCAGGAGTATGATCGGCGATGCAGAAACAGGAAAAAATAACCCGTACCTTAAAGAAAATGGTTATTGATCGATAACAACCTGCAGAGTCACCGTATTTTTCTCACAGGGGAGGCAGGATGGGACGGATATGGTCGGGCAGCGTGCCGGTTGCCCTTTTAGCAACGGTCATCACGATTTCAGGCTTGAATGCGGCGGACACGGTCCGGGTCGCCTGCATAGGCAACAGCATTACCTACGGGTACGGATTGCCTACTCCAGGCACGCAGGCCTATCCTCATCTCCTGCAGCAGAGTCTGCGTACCGCATACATGACCAGATGGATCCCTGCTCTTATCGATACGGTCTTCGATTGGGGGGTAAACAGCACCACCCTGCAGAAAAATGGGGATTATCCCTACTGGACCAGCGCTAATTTTCAGCCTGCCTTAAAATGCCGGCCCGCCATCGTTACCATAGCCCTCGGCACCAATGATGCGAAGCCGAAAAATTGGAACACGGCGAACAATTCGGCCACCCAGTTTTCTATCGACTACCTGTCGATGATCGATACTTTCGCTCATCTGGCTTCCAGCCCGAAAATTTTCGCCTGCCTGCCCACGGCGTGCAGCAACAACAACACCTACAATATCAAAGACAGCATCCTTGCGGAGTATATTATCCCGCGCATCCAGACGGTTGCCGGCCAGAACAACATACTGGTCAACAATTTATATACGCCCTTCCTGAAACATGTCAATTTTACGGGGACCCAGGTGCAAAGCTCTTTCTGGGAGGAGAACAGTGACGGAGTACATCCCAACGACACCGGGCATCGCGAGCTGGCGGACATTTTTTATGAGTCTCTCATCAATAGCGGTTATATTACGGCGCCGGTTATCCATAGTTTGACCAGTATGCCGTTTACGATCCGTTTTCTGTGGTATGGCTACGCACCGCATGCGACCGGCAACGACACGCTGTCAAAGCCGATGCTGTATGTCTTTCCGGCTCCGGAAAGTCTGAGTACCGGGCTGGCGGCCGTCATCTGTCCGGGAGGGGGTTATACGCAGGAAACCGCAGATACCGAAGGCTTTCAGGTTGCCGCATGGCTCAATCAGAACGGTATATCGGCATTTGTCCTGCGCTATCGTTTCAGCAATAATACCAATACCGCCTATTATTATCCGACTCCCATGCTCGATGTCGCACGAGCCATGCGCACGGTCCGCTACTATGCCTCCTATTACCACCTGGATACGACTAAAATCGGGGTAATCGGTTTTTCCGCGGGTGGGCATCTCGCTTCCTGGCTGGAAACCCATTACGACAAGGGAAATGCCGCGTCGCAGGATACCGTTGAGCGGAAAAAGGATCAGCCCAACTGGGCCTTTCTGCTGTATCCTATGACTACCATGCTTCCGCCGTATGTCTATGCTCCGGGGCAGGCGGCGCTCCTTGGGAATACTCCTACCTCCGCGGTGGAGGACACGCTCTCCAACTCGTTATGGGTCACCGGGAATACTCCCCCGACCTTCATCGATTACGGCACTGCGGATCAGGTTGTGGACACGCAGAATTCGACCCGGTTCGACTCGGCGCTTCGAGCTTTCGGTGTGCCGCAGAAACTCATGACTGATCCGGGAAAACCGCACGGCTTCGGCATGGCCGGAATCTGGCCGGATTCGGCACTGGCTTTTTTAAGAGGGCAGGGCATCCTCACGACGACAAAGGTCCTTTCCGGTTCGCAAAAGACTGACCTGTCCTCTGCGCCGATCTACGTGGTCGCTTCGACCGCTACGGGATTGCGGTTTACATCGCTTTCCAGAATTCCGGCCGAATTCGCGGTATTCTCGCTCTCGGGTAAACGGTGCGCGTTGTTTTCGGTCCGGGGCGCCGGATCCTTCGATTGGCAACCGCCATCCCGCGGGACGTATATTGTCCGTGAGTCAACAAACGGTGCGGCTTCAACAAGAACCGTGACCTTTGATCGATAGCCGTACCCATCGTGGGTAGCATAAGCATAGCGAGAGCATAGCAGGCGGCCCCGCAGCTCGCTGCGGGGAATTTCTATGATTCGATACCCTTTTCGCGGGTAAATGCTTAAAAAACGCCGCTGTAATGCTCGTCGGTCTCGAATCTTCACGGTATTATCCAGATTACCGGAAAAACGCATTGATTTTCACTGCAATTGACATTAATGCAATATAAATATATCATTTCATAAAAGTTAAGAAGAAAATAGTTTATTTACTTTTTCCATCGAATGTTATATTCTTAATCGTATGCGTTTAAATAGGGAAGATGTTGAAATACCATACTTTAACGATTTATAGAACGTACGGTCGAAGGATCCAACCAATGAAAAGGGGGTGTGACTAAGGGATATTCAAAACTGCAGTAAATTCGGCAGGAAGGTGTCGGAAATGATAGGGAACCAAAAATGGAAAACTTCTGCGGAGGGAGACTCAATGTTGCGGAACACAAAATCAGACGTTCTAAGAAATGTCGTTCATGGTATGGCGGGGAGTCGTTTCTCGCGAAAGCTGCCGGCCATCGCGCTGTTGGCAGCCGGACTTATGCAATCGTCATGGGGTGCGAGTTATGCTAACTGGAATCATCATCAGCCGGTAACAATTAATCCCGGTACCGGAGTGACCGCCGCGGTAACCAATTTCCCCGTCCTGGTGTACCTTACGTCGGCAAATTCAAGTGTGTTTGCCTATAGTAGAACCGACGGGTTAGATGTCCAGTTTACCGCCTCGGATGGAAGCACACCACTTTCCTTCCAGCGCCAAAGTTACAACAAGGCCGCCCAGACCGCGGAATTCTGGGTTTTGATTCCCAGCGTTGCCGCTAATCCGACAAAAACATCGTTCACGATGTATTGGGGCAACAGTGCGGCTACCGATGCGCAGAATCCTGCCGCAACCTTCGATACCGCCGCCGGGTACAATTACCGCGCGGTATGGCATATGAGTGCCGCATCCGGCAATGAACCGGACCAAACCAAAAGCGGCCATGACCTCGTTCCTTCGAATTCGCCCGCGCTTTCCACCGGAGGACCGGTGGGCGCCGGCAATAATTATAGTTTTGACGGGTCCAGCCAGTATTTCACTGCCAATAATTCCGGAGGGACCAGCTCTTCCCTTATTTTCCCTCAGGGCGGACCTCTCACCATATCCGCATGGATCAATCCGTCAAGTTCTCCAACCGGCGTTGCCATTATGGGGAAAATTAACACCGGAGGTATCGGAACCTGGACCGGATCGTACGGCTGGGTATACAACGGTTCAACCGGTGGCGATCTCCGGTTCAACGACGAACAGGGTGCAGCCGGTTTCGCACGTTGCGATTATAGTGTGAACTCGGGCAGTTGGACGCACGTCGTTTGGGTGCTCCAGGATACCGGTACCTCCGCTACGAGTAATAATGTGTATATAAACGGCGTGCTGTCCGGGACAACAGGAGATGCCAATAATACGGGGGCAACCTCCCGTACCGACAGCCTTTCCTTTACCATTGGAGTTGATGCATTCCTGTCGGGGCAGTCTACTTCCGAGTACTGGGGTGGGAACATCCAGGAAGTCCAGATTGCCAAGGCGGCGTGGAGTGCGAGCTGGGTCGCCCTGGCCTACCAGAACCAGTCGACCCCGTCAAACCTGCTGACCTTCGGTACCACGAGTGTCCTGCCCGGTGCCGGCAGTCTTTCGGCGATTAAGCCGCAGCTTGCGATGAAAGCCGGGAACTTGGAGTATGTCATGTCCAAAGCGGCTCCCGTTGAGATCCGGTTTGTCGACATGAGCGGGAAACTGGTGCTCGATATCAACAGGACCGAATCGGCCGGTAGTCATACGGTGCAGCTCAATAAGACAAATCTGTCTCAGGGAGCATACGTTGTCGGCATAAAGACCGCCGGTTTTGAGAAGACCATGACGGTTAATATCACCCGGTAATTCCTGCTACCGGACTTAGAGAAGCTCCCCGCAGCCTGCTGCGGGGAGCTTCTATTCAACAACTGCAATCGTGATATTCCTGCATTCGAGCTCCCATGGGGTTTAAGCGCGTTTTATTTTAAATCCGATCTTGCTGGATGCCTGGGCTGAACAGGCATAGCGAGCGCATTTCAAATATTTCCTTACCTATGAAGATGGCAGGCTGCTTCGCGGTCCCCGCAGCTTGCTGCGGGAAGCTTCAAAATGTCCCCTGCAAAACAGTAATTGAGTTGTTTTAAGGGAGGAAGTGCGGGAATCCGTACAGGCAAATCGACCCTTGCCGGCGTCGCAATTGTTGCGATTATTGTCGCCGCACACCTGACGTATATCGGAAATGGGTTCGTCTGGCTCGATCATGGCGATATCGAGCAGGGACGAGCGCTCATCCCTTTATCGCACTGGTTGAATGCATTTGGCAGCCCCTATGCCTTTACGGGCTTTTACCGCCCTCTTGTAACGCTGCTGCATTGCCTCGATGCCCGGCTCTGGGGGATCCAGGCTTCCGGATTTCATGTAACCAATATCCTCCTTCATGTGCTTGCGGCTTGTGCGGCACCGCTTTTTATCGGCACCTTCTTTCCTCTTTCGCATCGTGAACGCCTGGCTGCGGTCCTCGTATTCGGCCTGCACCCCCTTTCCATGCTTCCGGCGGGGTGTGTTTCTTTTCGCAGCGAATCCCTCATGGCACTCTTTACCTTTCTTTCCGTATGGTTGTACGGGAAAGTACGGGTACCCGGCCGACCTTACCGGCTTGCAGCACTTTTTCTTTCGATTGTCTGCGCCTGTTTTTCGAAGGAAACCGCATTCTTCTACCTTCCGGTGTTTTTTTTCATGGTTCAATTGACGCGTCTGCTGCAATCGGTTGGGGCTCGCGGTGCAATGGCGTCGCCGGATAGCCCGATTGCCGTTCCAACCCGCAAAGCGGTGCGGAGCGCAGTTGCAGGATGGCCGGCGGCAATAACGACGGGTGCGGCACTGGCAGGGGTATGGTATCTCCGGCACCGGGCCATGCCGGTCGCCTGGTGCATCACCGGTGAG
Organism: Fibrobacterota bacterium; assembly: GCA_003164335.1. Classification (GTDB taxonomy): domain Bacteria; phylum Fibrobacterota; class Chitinivibrionia; order Chitinivibrionales; family Chitinispirillaceae; genus BOG-1184. The sequence continues at coordinate 6,580 of PLTF01000097.1, read as the reverse complement.
TCTTTGGCTCCGCTTGAAAGGGTCGGTACAGCGTTGACCGCGCTGGGGCGGCACCTGTTCAATCTGGTTTCCCCGCTGCTTCCCCAGGTAAGCGACCCCATAACAATTACCGGGATCGCTGCTGCGGCGCCGATATTTGTAGCGGCGGTTTGCCTGGCCGCGTGTATCCTTGCCCTGCGGGGAGGAATCGCCGCTCCGGGTACAACGATGTTGTTCCTGACCGCTATCAGCCTTATGCCTTCCTTAAACCTGTTGCCCTTGCCGCGATTCTACTCCCCGCACTATGCCTATCTCGCCGTGGCCCCGGGCACCGGACTGGTAATCGCTCTGATGCGTTCGGCGCGGCGTTCCCTGCGGGATCCGCTGCCGCTGGTTCTTTCATTGATGTCGGCATCATGGGTAGCCGCTGCCGCGATAACGACGGTCATTGCCGGTGGCCGCCTTCAGTCGGACCTGACCCTCTTCATGCCCGAGGTTACCAGGGACTCGCGATTTTCCGAAGGCTGGTTCTATTGCGGCAATTGTCTGCGCGCAACCAGCCGATTCAGCGAAGCCCAGACTGCCTATGACCAAGGTCTTCTGCCGGCCCCCGGATGCATCCGATTTTTTCCTGAGACAGAGCTGCTGATCAACCAGAGCGCATTGGCAGTCCAGCGCAATGACCTCGTTTCTGCCGATTCGCTCATGCGGGTCGCCCGGGAGTGTTCACCGGCAGCCTTTCAGCCGGATATCGCCTACATCCGGGCGGATATAGCGATGCGCGCGGGCGAGTACGATACCGTTATTGCGTTTCTTGCGAATAAGGATGAAAATCTCCAGCGTCCCGAATCGTGCCGTTTGCTTGGCGATGCGCTGTCTGTTCGCGGCAAAAAAGAAGAAGCGGAAAAAATGTACCGGCGCGGCAATGCCCTTGCAGACTCCGCCTCACCGTAGTCCGGCACTCCACGGTGATCACCGAGCTCCTTCCGGGGCCTGAGTAACGGAGATGCGCGATGTATTTTTACGACTTTACTACCCCTCTCCAATCCCACTCTCACGAAACGGACCCTTTGCATGCACCCGTATCGCACCCATACTTGCAGCGAATTGCGACCTGAACATATCGGCTTTTCTGCGCGTCTTTCCGGCTGGGTCCACAGCCGGCGCGACCACGGCGGGGTGCTCTTCATCGATTTGCGTGACCACTACGGCCTTACGCAGGTGGTAGTTCATCCCGACCGGGATTTTCAGCGAAAGCTTGCCCACCTGCCTAAAGAAACGGTAGTGCGTTTCGACGGCATCGTGGACCGGCGCTCGCCCGATACGGTGAATCCCAGGCTCCCGACCGGGGAGGTGGAATTAACCGCCGATGATTTTGAGGTACTCGGCCCGGCCGATCTCACGCCGTTTGCCGTTTTTCCGGAAGATCCCGTGCCGGAAGATTTACGACTTACCTACCGGTACCTCGACCTGCGGCGCAGCGGACCGCACCGCAACATTATTATGCGCTCCAGGGTTATTGCGCATATGCGAAAAGTGATGGAAGAGCTGCACTTCAATGAATTCCAGACCCCGATCCTGACGAGTTCGTCCCCTGAGGGGGCACGGGATTTCCTGGTGCCTTCGCGGCTCCATCCCGGCCTGTTCTATGCGCTGCCGCAGGCGCCGCAACAGTTCAAGCAATTGCTCATGGTGGCGGGATTTGACCGTTACTTCCAGATTGCCCCCTGTTTTCGCGACGAGGACGCCCGGGCCGACCGGTCGCCGGGCGAGTTCTACCAGCTTGACATCGAAATGTCCTTTGTCACGCAGGAGGAGGTTTTTGCAGTCGTCGAGCGGCTCTTCGGAAGCCTTTTCCCGGCTTTTTCACCGCGGCTCATGGATGCGCCGCCCTTCCGCCGCATCCCTTACCGTGAGGCTATGGTCAGGTACGGGACCGACAAGCCCGATCTGCGCAATCCGCTTCAGATTGTCGATGTCACGGCCTTTTTCATCCATTCCGGCTTCCGGATTTTCGATGCGGTAGTAGCCGGAGGCGGTGTTGTGCGTGCTCTTACGGTCAAAAACGGCGTGGCACAGCCGCGCTCGTTCTTTGACCGGATGCTGGAGTTCGCCCAGTCGCTCGGGTCCGCCGGGCTCGCTTACCTTACCTGGACCGATGCGGAGGTTAAAGGACCGATTGCCAAGTACCTTTCAAAGGCGACCCTTGAGGATCTTGCAAAGAACCTCGGGGTTGCCCAGGGCGACGTGGTGTTCTTTGTCTGCAACGATGAAAAGAAGGCGAATCACCTTGCCGGTGAGATACGTTCGAAGCTCGGGGAAGAGCTCAACATCATCGAAAAAGATGTCTTCCGGTTCTGCTGGATTACCGATTTCCCCATGTACGAATGGAACGAAGAACATAAACGCATCGATTTTTCGCATAATCCCTTTTCCATGCCGCAGGGCGGTATGGAGGCGCTTCTCGAAAAGAAACCGCTTGACATTCTCGCCTGGCAATACGATATCGTCTGCAACGGCATCGAGCTTTCAAGCGGCGCGATCCGTAACCACCGGCCCGACATCATGTACAAGGCGTTCGAGATTGCCGGATACACCCAGGCAGAGGTCGAGGCGGGATTTGCCGGCATGCTTGGCGCCTTCCGGTACGGCGCTCCTCCCCATGGCGGCATCGCTCCGGGCGTCGAGCGGATCATCATGCTCCTTGCGGATGAACCCAATATCCGCGAAGTGACCGCATTCCCCATGAATCAGCGCGCCCAGGATCTCATGATGAAGGCGCCGGGTTCGGTTTCGGACGAACAACTCAAGGAGCTCAGTATTCGTGTCGTCAAGTTGCACTGACAACGCCGCGGCACCTGCCCGGGAAAGCCGCAGGCCGCAGCGGTTGTTTCGTGCGATAGTTCTCGCCCTTGCCGCCGCACTGCCCCTGCAGGCGATGCTTCTTATCCCCATGGACGACGTGCAGACCGACCACCTTAAAGCCTACGGCATAGTTTATAAAATGCTCAAGCAGGGCATCAAGGTATACTGGCTCCTCAATTACCGGGGCGGCTCGTTCGCTGCGGATGTCGTCGATGACCAGTTTGCGGTTGCCTGTCGCACGGCAGGCGTGAGTGCCGGCCCGATAGGCGCGGGCGACTGGGCCGAAATTTTATCGGTGATAAAAGACAACAACATGGAAAAGGTGACGCTTGAAAAGGCGCCCCGCATTGCGGTATACACGCCGCCCGAGCAGCCGCCGTGGGACGATGCGGTTACTATGGCACTCACCTATGCCGATATTCCGTTCGCTAAGGTTTACGACAAGGAAGTCGTAGCGGGAAAACTTGCCGATTACGACTGGCTGCACCTCCATCATGAGGATTTTACCGGCCAGTACAGCAAGTATTATGCAGGGTACGGTACTGCCACCTGGTACCTGCGGCAGAAAGCCGACCTGGAAAAGATAGCCGCAGACCTGGGGTTTAAAAAGGTAAGCGAGTGCAAAAAGGCGGTCGCGCTCGCCATTCACCGGTATGTCGAGAACGGCGGCTTCCTCTTTGCCATGTGCTGTGCGCCGAATACCCTCGACGATGCGCTCGCGGCGCTCGGTACCGATATCGTCGACGCCGTGTACGACGGCGACGGGGTCGACCCGCAGTACCGCGAAAAGCTCAACTACGCCAACTGCTTCGCCTTCGAAAATTTCGACATCGAGACCAACCCCCTGGCCGGGAATTTCGACAACATCGATGTCAATATGGTCAACACACCCCACCGCAAGGAAGCGCAGGATTTCCAGCTGTTTGACTTTTCTGCAAAGCTCGACCCGGTACCCAGCATGCTCGTGCAGGACCACCGGCAGACCATCAAGGGGTTCTGCGGCCTGGCAACGTCCTTCAACCGTAACCTGATCAAAAAGCGGGTATTCGTCCTTGCCGACGTGCCGGGAACCACCATGGTGAATTACCTGCACGGGGAACTTGGCAAAGGGCAATTTACCTTTCTGGGCGGCCACGACCCGGAAGACTACCAGCACATGATCGGATCGAAGCCCACCCTGCTGGAGCTGCATCGCAACTCGCCGGGGTACCGGCTCATCCTGAATAATGTGCTTTTCCCGGCAGCGGAAAAGAAAGAGAAGAAGACCTGATGAAGGGTACCTGGCGTGCGGTAATCGCCTGGAGCATGTACGACTGGGCCAACTCCGTGTTCGCCACCACGGTCATGGTGGCCTTTTTCCCGGTTTTCTTCAAGAGTTTCTGGAGTCACGGGGTCGACAGCACGCTCTCCACGGCCCGGCTCGGGATCGGCAATACGGTAGCCGGGATCGCCATCGCGGTGCTGTCGCTCTTCTTCGGCGCCTTTGCCGATACCGGGCGCGACAAGAAGAAGCTTCTCGGTATTTTCATGCTCATCGGGGTGGCTTCGACCGGGCTCCTGTACTTCATCAAGCAGGGGGAGTGGCTTCCCGCACTGGCTGTTTTCGCTTTTGCCAACATCGGGTTTTCGTGTTCCTGCCTCTTTTACGACTCCCTGCTCGTCGATGTCGCCGAAAAGAAGAACATGGACTTCGTCTCGTCGCTTGGATTCGCGCTGGGCTATCTCGGCGGCGGGCTCCTGCTGTATGCCAATATGCTCATGCTGAAGAACCCGGCGGCATACGGGCTGCACGATGCGGCCGGGGCGGTTCGGGCGTCCTTCCTTTCGTCGGCGGTATGGTGGCTGGTCTTTTCGCTGCCGATTCTCACCGTTGTCAAATACCGCCGTTTTGCGCATGTAACGGGCGCGAAAGCGATCGTGGCCGACAGTTTCGTCCGGCTCCGGCACACTGCGAAGAAAATCGTACAGCGCAAGGAACTCCTGCTTTTCCTCACCGCCTACTGGCTTTATTTCGATGGCGTCAATACTTTCATCCGCATGGCGACGGATTTTGCCCTGTCGGTCGGGGTGTCGCCGAAAGCCAGCCTGATCGCCATTCTCGCGGTGCAGTTCGTCGCCCTGCCCTCCTCGATTGCCTTCGGGTACCTGGCGAAGTGGTTCGGTCCGCGCCGGATGATCATTGCCGGGAATATCATTTACCTCGTTGTCATCGGGCTCGGGGTTTTCATTCTGACGAAGCCGGCGCATTTCATCATCCTTGCCTGCATGACCGCACTGGCGCAGGGCGGGGTGCAGGCGCTCTCCCGTTCCTATTTCGCGAAGCTGGTACCGCAGGATGAGGCTGCCGAGTATTTCGGGTTTTACAATGTGGTGGGCAGATTCGCCATCGTCGGACCGGCAATGGTCGGCATCATCGCCTGGGCAGTGCACGGCAGCGGAACGGAGAGCATACAGGCGTCGCGCATCGGCATGGCCTCAACCTCGCTCCTGTTCCTCCTGGGCTGCCTGGTGCTGGTGGCGGCGGATCATGCAGCGGCCAAAACAGGCGAGGCGCCGTGAGTTCGCGGGCAAGGCTCAAAAGGGGCGATATGGAAACCGGGTTCGAAGTCCGGAGTTTCGATGCGGCGATTCCCCTTGACGAATATCGCCTGATGCCCCGGTACCCGCTCTATTTTATTCTCGATAACCTGCGGAGCGCATTCAATGTCGGCGCCATCTTCCGGACCTGCGATGCGCTTGGCGCAGCAGGGCTCTTTCTCTGCGGCTATACCGCCTGTCCACCTCATGTCAAGCTTGCGAAGACATCGCTCGGGACCATCGAGTATGTGCCCTGGAAAAAATTCGAAACCGCGCTCGAAGCGGTCTGCTTTCTGAAGGATCAGGGGATACCGGTCTGGGCGGCGGAAACGACCTCAGCGTCGTTCCCTTTTGATGACGCGCCGTATCCCCCTGAACTCGGGATAGTTCTCGGCAATGAGGCGCTCGGGGTATCGCGCGAGGTTCTCGAAGCGTGCGACGCACTGGTCGAGATTCCTCTCCATGGATTCAAGAACTCACTCAACGTAGCGGTTGCCTGCGGAATTATAGGATTCAGGGCGCTTCGGGGGATGAATAAGCAAAACGAGTACTAACCCCGGAGCTTGCTGCGGGGAGCTTTAAAAAAAGCCAATAAAAAAGGCTGCTATGCCTCGGGCACAGCAGCCTCAAGAATCTGCCGCTAAACGGCGGCGGGTTAACGGTCGCTTCGCCAGGTGACGCGTTTTTCGTCGCGAATGCGCTTCCGTTTTGAGGAATTTATCCGACGCTTACGCTCTTCACTCGGCTTTTCGTAGTGGCGGTATTTCTTAATATCCGAAAGGATTCCTGCACGCTCACAGGTTTTGCTGAAACGGCGCAGCGCCCTTTCGAAAGCCTCGTCTTCGCGTATTACGATACCATTCATCCGGTTTCACCCCATTTCTTCGATTTATAGAAAAGTTTAAAGAATATACGTTACGTCGGATTAAGGATACAAGTATTAAAATAGGATAGTGCTCGGGTGGGGGAACCGGGCCAACATCAAATGCCTTTGGTGGGGGAACCGAGCCTAAATCAAATGCCTTTGATGGGGGAACCATAAAAATGGTTCCCCCTGGCCAAAGCCTCCGCGCCCGCAAAGCCGGGCTGCGGGGTCTTTGGCAAACCCCTTACCTCACCCCGGCCCAAGGCGGCCGGACCTCTCCGCTTGGAGAGGTCT
>PLTF01000051.1 GCA_003164335.1 Fibrobacterota bacterium | reverse complement strand
CTCACGGAAAAAGAGTATCGATGCGCTAAAAACAGGCTTTTTAAATGTAAATTAGCTACCTTTGAAGGGGCGAACAAGGGAACGATTGCAACCCTTATAAATAGTGACGTTTTTGATATTTCGTTTCGGAAGAGGGCGGACAGAGGGCGGACAGAGGGCGACTAACCGAGAAAGAAGACTGTAAGAGAGATAAAAGACTATTTACCATGAGGGGGAAGGTTATGAGTACAAGGGTTTTGACTTTAAGGGGTTCTCAAGGGTTCTATCAAGGGGTATTCAAGGGGGTAGCTATATCGACCCGCTTCGGGCATGCCTACCGGACCAAGGCAGGGGGGAAAGGGTTCATGCCTCTGGGGGGGACCCTTCCGGCCTGGAAGGTGAACGCCATTCAGATCATTCCCGGCGATGCGCTCCTTGTGGTGGACGTGGACAACAGAGCCGGAAACGATGGACATAAAAATTTACCTTGCCCGATTCCTGAAGACACCCCGACAGTGGAGACCCAAAGCGGCACCGGGCGGCATTATTGGTTCAAGGGCGATTCGCGGCTTCACACCCACACGGATGAAGGAACCCGGATCGATCTATTAACCGGCGGCACCGGAATTTTTGCGCCTCCCTCGAAAGTTAAAGACGGCGGGGAATACCGCTGGCTTGTGCCTCTCACTCCTGAAAATCTCCGGCCTCTCCCTGAAGAGCTTTTTCGATTCCTTTGTAAGCTTCAGGAAAGGCCGCCTGCGCCGTCTAAACCAGCAGGGGTATACCAATGCGCGCCGGGAAGCAAAAGCCTTTATGACCTATCGCAGAAGCAGCGTGAATGTCTTTTGAACGACTTGGAACGCTGCCGGAATGCTCCGGAAGGGAAACGGTCAAAAGCGGATTACGCTTTTATTGCCTGGGGTCTCTCAAGCGGTATTGGGGAAGATGAACTTTGGGGGTTATGCAGCGGGATCGGGAAATTTCGGAAAAAAGGACTGAGCTATTTCCGATTCACCGTAAAGAATGCTCTTCGAAAGATGAGGTAAAGCACATGGAAAATACTGATAAAAAACCGCTATATAATTCAATAACTTACGATGGGGTATCCCCCCTGCTTGAAACGCCTATTGAGAATATCGGCGATGCTAAACGGACGCTTGGAAGACTTATTCTTGCCTTTCAGCGGGGGAATGTTCATTCGAAAGACGCGAAAACGCTTTGCTACCTACTTATTTCCTTTTGCCAGATTTCGAAGGAACATGAATTTGAAGCCAGGCTTGATTTACTGGAAAAGCGATTTCAAGAAAATGGGAAAAATTGAGTACCTTTTTTGACCGGCTGAGAAGGCTTGAGGAAGCCTTGCAAGTTTATGAAGAGAAACGCCAGGTCTTGATTATTTCTTTTCCAGGGGGTGTATGCGTTCAGAACGAGTTTTTTGCTTCTGAAGATGAGGCTATCGCGAAATACCCAAAGTATAGGCTTTACAGAGTTGTTGCCAAGGAAACGGCGGTTTTTTTGGTTGAAGGGGAATTGCATGGTATACCGGAACGAATCTCAGAAATAGACGAAGACGAAACGGCTGAATGTTGAAAAAACAATTAATAAACTGTTATCGTACAGTGGGGGGTTGCTTATGAAAATAGGAATTGTAGGATCAAGGGAATTTCCTCAGATTAAGCTTGTCGAATGGTTCGTCCGGGACTTGCCGAAAGGCGTCACGGTGATTTCAGGCGGGGCGCGGGGCGTAGATTCGGCGGCGGCGATAAATGGCAGAAAATTCGGGCTGAAAGTCCTGGAATACTTGCCGGACCTCTCAGGATGCAAGGAACGGCACGAGTACACCATACGCTACCATGAACGAAATCAAAAAATCATCGATGATAGCGATATGGTCGTCGCATTTACTGAGAAGGACAATGGCGGCACCTGGGATTCGATTAAACGCGCAACGAGGGCCGGGAAGCCCGTCAAAATTATCCGGCCTTCCCTTTTCTTCCCCGGAGAGACGGAAGAGCCTACAGAGGAGCAGGACGCGCCGGAAGAGGGCGAGGAAGACCGCAAAGGCAAAGGCCCTTTCCACATAAAAAGGGTTTCTCTCGGCTCCTTTGCTTTGCGCCTGAAAAGGTACATGGACCCGATAGAGTGGGCGCAATTCATCGTAGATAAGGCAGACCGACCGGAAGCACTGGCGGAACGAATCTCCCCGTATTTCGTGAACTTTTTTGAGAGCAATAACCGATTCGGCACGGTCCATGCCCTGACAACGGCACCGCGTTCAATCCGGAACCTCGATAAACCTCACGTCATGGAATTTGTTTGCAACAAGGTTGCCGGACATTTCGGCATTGATTATGCTCCAATGTTTGCGGCCTGGGATAAGAAGAGCCGGGGCCGTTTCGCCGCTCACCCTGATATTGAAGTATTGCCGGATGTCGAAAAGTGGATCGGGAAAGTAATCTTCGTGCTGGACGATGTAACAACAACGAATTTCACCCTTCAGGCGGCGGTAAAAGCTTTAACGGCGCTGGAAATTCATGCGCATGGCGTGTGTTATGTCATGGCGCATTAATGAAAAGTGAGGCAAAAAAATCAATGACTTAGGGTGACGCATAAGGTCGATTATGTAAACTAAAAGTGTATATAAATTGTTTTCTCCTCGGGAAAGGGCATTTTTATGAAAGAGCAAGAAGGCAAAACTGTTATTACTGATAAGTCAACTACCGGAGAGCCGGAATACTACACGCCGGACGAACTTTCTAAACTTCTCCGGATACCGAAACGGACACTTGAAAAATGGACGCTTCAAAGGCGGATACCAGTGGTGAAAATCGGCAGATTGAACCGTTTTCCCCGCCTTGAAATTCAAAAGCGCCTTTTAGGCGGCTCCCTGTTAAAATAACCGTAAAAGGGTACTATGTTGACCTTCATCGTATTCCAGCGTATATTTAGGCTGTACCACGCTCATAGAAAGGAATTTCTATGAGCATGAAGCAGCTAAAGCCCGACTTGTGGTTTCTCAATGTCCGTGTTTGGTTAGACGGCAAAGAATACCGGAAGCGTGAGGAAGTGCAAGGCGGCAAAAAAGCGGCGGAAGCCCGATACTGGGAGCTTCGAAAGGAGCTTCAGGACCGGGCGAAAAAAGAACCGCGTTCTTTGAAAGTCACGACCTTTAAGGACATTATCGATTACTACCTTGAACGGAACCCTATCGACAAAAAATCGGAATGGTATTTCGACCGGCTGAAAAGCGATTTGGGGAATGTGCAGATTTCCGATTTGCAGGGGCGCTTTGACCGCTATTTACTACTTTTAAGGCAGTCCAAAGGAACGATTTCAAAGCGGCCTTTCTCGAATCAAACGATCAACCATTATTTGAAGTGGGCGCGGGCGGCGGTGAATTTCTGCATTAGGGCGGGCATGATCGAGAAAAACCCTTTGGAGCATTTCCAGAAATTGCCGACGCAACCCCGCGACCGGATGCTTAATGAGAAAGAGAAAAAGGATCTGATAGAGGCGGCAAAAACGGAAGCGCCGCATATTTACCCGATTGTGCTTTTCAGCCTTCTTGTTCCTTCGCGCCGGGGTGAACTGACCACATTGAAGCGGACTGATTACGATATGGTCAATAACTGCATTGTTATCCCGGCAGAACGGACAAAAAACAAGCGGCCATGCATCAAGCCGGTTCCGGCCTGCCTGGTCGATTATATGAGAAGCGTACCAACCGAAAGCGAGTATTTGTTTTATCGGCGGGAGGGAAAGGATAAATACTTTCCTCTGGGGGACTTTCGGAAATCTTTCAAAAAATGCCTGAAGAAGGCTAAAATTGAAAATTTCCGATTTCACGATCAGCGCCGGGTTGCATATACTGACGCTCTTCTGGCGGGGAATGCGCCGCATATTGTTATGCAGGTAAGCGGGCATAAGACGGATATGTCGAAGGTATATTTCGGCAGAAATGAATTACTGGCGGCGAGATCGTTCAATTTTGGCAGTAAACCGGACTCCCTGACCGGACAGTTAAAGGCCGTGACCGCGTAACGAATTGATTTTACAATTAATATGACGGCAGCGCATCGGCCTGTCAAGCCGGAGGTCACGAGTTCGAGCCTCGTCCAGCCCGCCATCATAAAAGCTCTGGAGCCCAATAAAATCAAGGGTTCCAGGGCCTTTTTTATTTTGACCTGCTTATGCTGTCACCCCGCCTTTTTACGCTGGAATACCCTCAAAATCCATACTTGTACAGGCAAATCCGTACACTTCAGCCGTACACCTTTTCAAAACTTTTTCCGAGCACAAGCCAATCATTTTTTTAGTCCTGACGATCTATGCGGCGTTCAGGAAGCCGGGTAAGGCAAAGGACTGACCGGAAAGACCGGGCCGGAATCCGGGCTTTAAGGCGGTCGTTTAGCGGGGGACGGATGGTGAAGGCAGGACATTGAGGAGGCAGATTGAAGCTCCCCGAAGCAGCCTGCAATCTTCTATAGGAGAGGAAATATTTGTAATGCGCTCGCTAACCACGAAGCAGAGCTTCGGGGACCGCGAAAGCAGCCTGCCATGCGCTCGCTGTGCCTGTTCAAGATCACAATTTGTGACCTTGAAGCGCGGCCAGAATATTAAATATCTGCCTTATGCTTTCACTGAAAACGGCGTGGCAATGCTTTCAAGTGTGCTAAAATCGGCTCGCGCTATTCAGATCAACATTCAGATCATGCGCGCCTTTGTCCGCATACGGAACCTTGTCGCGGATAATTCCGAACTGCGAAAAGCGATAGAACCATACAAGACTGGTTTCGGCTTCGCCCGCGAGTAACGAGACTAAGAATAATAACTTATATTTTCGTTAGTGCAGTCCGGCAGATAGTTCAGGGGCTGTCCGCAAGGAAGTTCCTGAGGCAAACCCCTTCCGGCTCAGCTGCAACGGGATCATGCCGCTCTCCATAGCTGCTGGAAAGAACCTGGAACTACGAATGACCCTTCCCTCAGAGACCAACGAACCGGATCAGCCTCCCGGACCGAATAAATTCCGGGAAAAGCTTCTCTCTTTCCGACGGCATATACTGCCGGCAGAGTCGCCGCTCATCGTCACGCACGATTACCCGGACCCCGATTGCCTGGCCTCAGCGTTCGGTGTTGCCCACCTCTTAAGCTTCTGGGGTGTGAAGTCTTCGATCATTACCTTCGGCGGCTTTGTCGGCAGGGCAGAAAACCGGGCAATGATCCGGGTGCTCAACATCCCGTCGGTTCCCTTTGCCCTGACCGAGATAAAGGATTACGACCGGATCATCCTGGTCGACTCATTCCCGAACAAGGGGAACGTCTCGCTGCCGGCAGATGCGCGGGTAAATGCGGTGATCGATCATCATCCGCACGAGCCGCCCCCGGATGCGACCTATTTTCATGATATTCGAAAGAATTTCGGCGCGACTTCGACCATAATCACCAAATATCTCATAGAGGCCGGATGTGAGATTACGCCGAAGCTTGCAACCGCTCTTTTCTACGGAATTAAAACCGATACCGGCGATATGATGCGCCGGGAGAGCGTCCCGGAAGATATCGAGTGCTACAAGCTGCTTTTCGATATCATGGACCACCGTCTGCTGTCGCGGATCGAAAACCCCGATCGCGACGAGGAGTTTTTCCGGATAATCCACCGGGCGGTCGAAGCCACCTATACCTACGAGGCTTTCGGCTACACCTACCTCGGAAACGTTTCAACGCCGGATTATGTAGCTGAAATGGCCGACCTGTTCCACAGTCTTGAACGGCTGGAATGGATGGTCTGCTCCGGTGTGTTCAAAAACCATATATTTTTCTCCATACGGGCCAAGACTCACGCCACAGCCGGCATTCTTGCCGAGCAGATAGCGGAACGTCATGGAGGCAGCGGAGGCGGGCATGCCAAGGTTGCGGCAGGCCGCATTCCGGTAACGGCCGATACCGTGAATTCTATACTGATGGATTTTGAAGAAAGCATGAAGGAACTCTTCGGGATCAATAAAATGCAGCCGGAGAAGCTTCTTTAATAGACTGAGCCCCTTACCGGGGAGAGAGCGGAACTATCATGTGGGACTATTCGGAAAAAGTTCGTGACCATTACCTTAATCCCAGGAATGTCGGAGAAATCTCGAATCCCGACGGTTTTGGGGAGGTGGGCAATATCTCCTGCGGAGATGCCCTGCGACTGACGTTCAAACTCGACCCCGACGGACGGGTAAAGGATATCCTTTTCAAAACGTTCGGCTGCGGCAGCGCTATCGCCTCGGCAAGCGTTCTTACCGAAATGTGCAAGGGGCGAACCCTCGAAGAGGTGAAGAAGATTACCAATAAGGACATCGCCCAGGCGCTCGACGGCTTGCCAAAGGAGAAGATGCACTGCAGCGTCATGGGGCAGGAAGCGCTCGATGCGGCGATCCGGTACTACGAATCGGGCGGCGCCATCACCAAGCCTGCCATGAAAGAGGGAACAGTCATCTGTACCTGCTTCGGGGTGACCGACAAGGAGATCGAATCTGCGGTGCGCGAAAACAACCTGACTACCGTCGATGAAGTGACGAATTTCACCAAGGCCGGCGGCGGTTGCGGCGGTTGCCATGAGGAAATCAGGAAAATAATCGACAGGGTGCACAGCACGAAGCATGTCGACCGGCCCAAACAGCCGGCCCGCCTCACTACCCTGCAGAAGATTGACCGGATCCGCCAATCGCTCGAAGCGGATGTGATGCCGCTCCTCGCGCAGGACGGCGGCAGCTGCGAACTTGCCGATGTGGAAGGTAACACGGTATTCGTACGGCTCACCGGGCATTGCTCAGGGTGCGCCTTCTCCTCGATGACGCTTGCGCAGGTGATCGAAAAGAAACTTCGGCAGAATGTCTCGGACGAACTGAGGGTCGAGCTGGCCGAGGAGGCCTGATTCACAGTAGAGACGTAGCATGCTACGTCTCTACCTTATTGACAATTATTTCCCCAGCGCCTGCTCAAGATCCATCGCGTGCTCCTGCTCCACGGCCAGGATATTCCTGATCTGCTGGGACAGGTGGTACAGATTCAACTCCTCAGCCTGCTGCAGCCTGACGATATACCGCGCGATGGCATCATTTTCCCCGTCGAGATCGAGCTTGAGCATTTCAAGGTTGTCCGGCGACGCCTTAGGAACGGGCATGATCACGGTCGGCACCCCGCCGAGATAGTCGATCTGCGCTGCCAGGATCGTGGCATGGGCAAGTTCCTCCTGTGCATGGATAATGAGCTCCTTCTGGATCGACTGGTACATAGCGCCCTTGAGCACCCCCTGGTGCTGGGTGTACTGGACGCATGCGGTGTATTCCAGTCCAAGGTCCTTGTTAAGCAGTTCGACCAGCTGTTCCTTGGTCACCGACGGCATGGAAACCTCCTTGCAAAAGAAAGTGACAGAATGACAAAGGCTTCAGGGCATCAATAATAATTGGTTTTTGTCGCGAGGCCGGTCGCTGCAGAAACGATTTTTTTAGAGGTGCCTTTTCATCAATTATAGTATAAACCGGAGGTATAGCGGGAGCTTTGAGCCGAACAGCAGTATAAACCCGCATTATGGGTTCCTCCACCCGGGCAGTAACGAATAGTATGACAATAAACCGGCTGCATAACCGGTTCTATTTTTAATCGACAAGAGCACGGTCTGCCGCCGGGCAGAGAGCGTACCGGTTCATTGCAAAGACTCTGAAAGGCATGGCGCGGCGGCAAAATAAGTTTGACACAGTTCGTCGCGCAGCGTAATTTATAGCCTTATGATGCTCTCTCCGTTTCGACTAAAAACGGGACATTGTCGTATGATAATGGGTAACTATGAACCAGGAGGTTTTTTTATGAAATATTCGGGTATGTTTATTTCCTTCAACGCAATATTCGCAGCCATTATCGGTATAAGCATGATTCCGCAAAAGTCCTTTGCAGCCCCATGTCCCTGCGACATCTATGCCGACAGCGGAGCGCCGTGTGTGGCGGCATACAGCACCGTGCGGGCACTTTACAGTTCGTACAATGGGCCGCTCTACCAGGTCAGGCGTTTGCCGGACACCGCAAATAAAATAAACATTTATCCCCTGACCCCGGGCGGTATCGCCAACGCGGCGGTACAGGACTCATTCCTTGGCAGCAATGCAGGCACGATTTCGGAAATCTACGACCAATCGGGCAAGGGGAACAATCTGATAAAATCGCCGGGCGGCGGGCAGGTATGCATGCACCAGGACCAGGAAGCCGTGGCTAATGCGCTCCCCGTGATGGTAGGCGGCTACAAGGTCTACGGCATCAAGGTGATTTCGGATACCAGCAGCCCATGCACGCCTCCCGCCGGCGGCGCGGGCACCGGATACCGGCTGGACAAGACTGCGGGCATCGCCACCGGAGACAAGGCGGAGACCGAATACATGGTTACCAGCGGAACCTACCAGAGCTACGATAACAGCGGTTGTTGCTTCGACTTTGGCAACGTCGAGACAAACAACGAGGACGACGGCGCGGCGACCATGGAGGCCGTCTACTTCGGAAACGGCGCCGGCTGGGGCCACGGCGGGGGTTCCGGACCATGGGTCATGGCCGACATGGAAAATGGCATATTCTCGGGATCGACCAGCGCCAACACCGGCAATACGTCCGTTCCGTATCCCTACGTGACCGCAGTCCTGATCGGCAAGTCCGGCGGAACCTATGCCCTGTTGGCCGGAAATGCGCAGAGCGGTGCGCTGACGACCATGTACAGCGGAGCCCGCCCGAGTGGATACACGACAATGAAGAAGCAGGGAGCCATCACACTGGGTACCGGCGGGGACAACAGCGACCACGGCATGGGATACTTCTATGAAGGCGTGATGACATCGGGAGCCGCAACAGTCGCCACCATGAACCTGGTTCAGGCCAACATCGTCGCGGCAAAATATGGGGACAGCACGCCGCCGACGTCGGTACGCTATGAAGCCGAAAATGCGGCGACAGGTTCCGCGTTTGCCGTCCGCTATATTCCGTCAAACGGCAGCGCCGTCATTAGTTACACCTTGCAAAACGCCGGACACGTGAGCATGAATATTTTTAATACACAGGGCAGGCGTATTGCCGGGGTAGTTGATGGCGTTATTCCTGCAGGCCGGCACGAAGTGGCCTGGGATGCAAAGAGGATCCCCTCCGGCGTCTATATCTGGAGAATGGCAATAGACGGGCGGGGCGAAGGGACCGGGAGAATCGTTATAGGTAAATAGCCGCTGCCTCGCGGCTACATTCCTCTATTCATCATAGAAAGAGACGCTATGTCAAGAGAAGTAAACACCCGAAATGTCGATCATGGCTGCAATGACCTTTTTCCAAATCGGTGGTCGCCGCGTGCAATGTCTGGAGAAGCACTTTCAGACGATGAAATTAATGCTCTTTTTGAGGCCGCCCGATGCGCTCCTTCATGTATAAATAGTCAGCCGTGGCGATTCCTGTACGCAAAAAAGAATACACCGAACTGGGACATGTTTTTCGGGTTTTTGATGGATCTCAACAAACTATGGTGCGTCAATGCCGGCGTCCTTATTGTTATGGCGGCTAAGAAATCCTTCGGTGACCAGACTTCACCAACCTTTGCATTTGATACTGGAGCCGCGTGGGAGAATCTGGCGCTTCAGGCAAACCTCATGGGACTTGTAAGTCATGGGATGGCGGGCTTTGATTACGCCGCTGCCAAAACGGAACTTAATCTTACCGATGACTATCAAGTTCTGGCTATGGCAGCTTTAGGAAGGCCCGGAAGAACAGAAGACCTCCCGGACGCATTTCGCGAACGCGAAAAACCAGGTGACCGGATACCGATCAAAGAATTCGCATTCGAAGGCAAATTTGAAATGTAGGCGTACGGTAACAATCGGTTACTGTATACGTGCGCAAACGTTATTCGACTTCATCCTTTTTCCCAGCACTCCCGATACGCGGCTTCGACCGCAGCGGTAAATCCCGCTCCGTCGCACAGGGGCGACGCCGTCATTCTCTGCCGCAGCGAGGCGCGAAGCTCCCCGAGGGCGCTCAGGTCGGCGCAGGCCCGTACCGCGGCGGCAACGAAATCGCCGGGCGTGTCGGCGATAAAGGTATGCAGATGTATAGCGGAAAGAACACTCGCCGTCATGCGGCCGGCGTGGCGGTCGCCGCGGAGCGTGATGTGCGGTACGCCCATCCAGAGCGCCTCGCAGGCGGTTGTGTGGCCGCTCCAGGGAAAGGTATCGAGGGCCAGATCGATATCCTCGTAGCACGCGAGGTACCCTTTAGAGGGAGGGGTATTCCTGAATTCGAGCCTTTCGCAACCGATGCCGTTTGTCTCGAAGTACCCGGTGACCCGGCCTTGTATCTCATCGTCCAGGGTGGTCCGGAAGAGGAGCATCCTTGAGCCGGGGATGGCCCCGAGAACGCGCGACCACAGGGCGATCACGGCGGGGTTGAGCCTTGCCGGGCTGTGGAGCGAACCGAATGTTATATATCCCTTTGTCCAAGCAGGAAGCGGCGACAGGGCCGGAGCGTTTTCCGGCGGTCGGAAGCAGCAGAAGAGCGGCAGCCTGAACAGCCTTTCCGAAAAATCCGCATCGGCGGAGGATGGATCGACGATCGTATCGGTAAACCGGTAATCGATCCGGGAAAGCCCGGTCGTGCCGGGGTAGCCGATCCACGAAATCTGGAGCGGCGCACATTTCCGTGCGAAAAGCGGCAGGCGGTTGTCGGCCATATGGCCGGTGCAGTCGACCAGGATATCGATCCGGTCATCCCGGATCATGGCGGCGGCGGCATCATCATCGCAACCCCTGATATCACGCCAAGCATCGGCATATCCGGAGAACCGGACGGTCATGTCGTCCCGTATTTTCCCGCATGAATAGCAGATCACGGCGAAGTCTTCGCGGTTGTGAAAACGCAGCAGCGGTTCGAGGAACCTTCCCGCCGGATGGCTGCAGAAATCGGCCGACACATAGCCGATCCGGAGTTTTCCGCCGGAGCCGCACCTCCCGGCAGCCGGGAGAAGCGCCGGTATGCACGCCTCGACCTGTTCACCCCAGCGGCGGTGGGCCCGGTAAAGGTCACCTGCGGAATAGGCCGGGTTATACTGCATCGATATGAAAAGATTGCTCCATACGAGATGCCCGCCGGGCAACCGGGGATCGGCAAGTTTGCCCGCGCGGGCAATGGCGGAGCGCAGGCAGGCCTCCGATCGCACGGTATCACCGGCAGCCTGGAGTGTTTCACCGAGATTTGCAAGTGCGGAAACGTGGTCGCTTTGCAACCGCAGCGCATTGGTGAAGCAGGCAGCGGCCCGGTCGAGCCGGTGCCACGAACGCATGATCACGCCGAGGCGGAAGTGCAGATGCACTTCCGCAGGCCTGAGGCGCAGCGCATTGCAATAGGCATCGCGCGCGCCGGCGAGGTCGCCTTTTGCCTCCCGCAGCTTTCCGAGCGCGGCATGGGCATCGAAGAGGTCGCCATTCAGGGAGAGTGCGGTAAGGAAAAATTTTTCGGCGGCGCCGGTATCGCCCCTGGCTGCATGGACCATTGCCAGCTTGCACCATGCACCGGCATTGCCGCTTGTTCCGGCGACGGCGGTATCCCTGAGGAGGCCGGGTTTGGGAAGAGTACACATCGGCGATCGCACCGCCTGCAAGAGGGTAGTCAGGGCGTGCTGAATTCACCCGGAGCGGTCCTCCAACCTACCGGACCGACCCCTGCACGCCGACTATAGTTGTACCCTCAGGACCGGATTTTTTCAAGGGTACGCGCAATTTCGTCGATGAACTCTTCGGTGCCGCAGACCTTTTTCGGCGGCGGCGAGGAGAGTTTTGCCAGGTCTCCGGTCATGAGGCCCTCTTCGATGGTGACGATCGACGCCTTTTCAAGTGCGTCCGCAAAGGCAACCACCTCCGGCGTGCCGTCGAGTGTTCCGCGCTTGCGGAGCGCACCGGTCCAGGCGAAGATGAGCGCCATAGAGTTGGTGGAGGTCTTTTCGCCTTTCAGGTGTTTGTAGTAGTGGCGCTGTACCGTACCGTGCGCCGCTTCAAACTCCATCTGCCCGCCCGGAGAGACCAATACCGAAGTCATCATGGCAAGGCTCCCGAACGATGAGGCGACCATATCCGAAAACACATCGCCGTCATAATTCTTGCAGGCCCACAGCATGCCGCCCTCTGAACGCATGATGCGGGCGATGGTGTCGTCGATAAGGGTATAGCTGAAGCCGATACCGGCGCTTTGAAATTTCTCCCGGTATTCCCGGCTGTAAGTCTGTTCGAAAATGGCCTTGAACCGGCCGTCGTAGGTCTTGGAAATTGTATCCTTGGCGCCGAACCAGAGGTCGATCTTCTTTTCAAGGGCGAACTCGAAGCAGGCCCGGGCGAAGGCAGTGATGGAGGAGTCGACATTGTGAATCCCCTGGACGATTCCCGGCCCGGTGAACTCGTGGATCGTCTGTCGGGAGAGCTCACTGCCGCTCGCATCGGTAAAAACCAGGGATGCAGTGCCCGGACCTTCGATGCGGTATTCGGTATTCTTGTACACATCGCCGTAGGCGTGACGACCGACGACGATCGGCTTTGTCCAGGTTGCCACCGTGGGACGGATATTCGAGGTCAGGATCGGGCAGCGGAACACCGTTCCGTCAAGGATGGCGCGAATGGTGCCGTTGGGACTGTTCCACTCCTTTTTCAGGGTGTATTCCACGACCCGTTCGGCATTAGGGGTTATGGTAGCACATTTGACCGCGACGCCGTGTTTTTTCGCGGCGTGTGCTGCGTCGAAGGTTACCTTGTCTCCCGTAATGTCGCGATTTGCCAAGCCGAGGTCGTAATACTCTGCATTGATAGCGATGAAAGGGTCAAGGAGTTTCTCCTTGACCATCTTCCACATAACCCGCGTCATCTCGTCGCCGTCCATTTCGACGATGACGTTTTTCGTCTTGATCCTTGCGCTCATGTATCGAATGTCCTCTCCGTAAGAAGGTATAGACTCTGTTGACCTGCTGCTGCAGCGGGCGGATCCGAAAGCCCCGTCCTGACTGCCTCGCGTTAAACGGTGATTTGTTTCCTGAGGGCCAGTGCGCCGCCTGCAAGCAGAATGCGTTTCTGGCGCGGGGTCAGCCGATAGTCTACCGCAATATTCCTGTCCCGGGTATTATTCCGGATAACTATCGACCGGTCTTCGGCTATCGCCCCGGCGATTCCGGGCGCCGACAGTTCATCGCCCGATTCAATGGCGGCATAATCATTCTCATCCCTGAAGGTGCAGGGAAGAATACCGAAATTGACGAGATTATCGGTATGGATTCGTTGGAAGGATTTTGCGAGCACGACCCTCACCCCGAGGTACCTGGGGCAGAGTGCCGCATGCTCCCGCGATGAGCCCTCGCCATAGCTCGCCCCGCCCACGATGATGTTGTGGCTTCCACGGTCGCGCAGGTCTTTCGCCCGCGCGGCAAAGCCGGGATCCAGGGTTTCGAAGACAAATTCGGCATAACGGGGGATGTTCGAGCGATATTTCATTCGCGCTCCGGCGGGCATGATATGGTCGGTGGTGATTTTGTCGCCCACTTTGATGATGACCGTTCCCGCAAGATCGGCAGGAAACGGGGAGCTCTCCGGGGGTGCGCCGATATTCGGGCCGCGCACAATTTCGACCTTCGCAGGATCGGGGATCGAGGCCGGAAAAATGAACATGCGGTCGTCGATGACAAAAGTTTCCGGCAGGTCGATCTCAGGGTAGGGCATGCCGAGCCCCCGCGGATCGGTGAAAATCCCGGTAATTGCCGCTGCCGCCGCTGTTTCGCATGACACGAGGTAAACCTGGGCATCCCTGGTCCCTGAACGCCCTTCAAAGTTCCGGTTCGAGGTGCGCAGCGATACCGATCCCGAGGCCGGTGACTGGCTGTTGCCGATACAGAATCCGCATACCGGCTGGTCGAGGCGGACGCCTGCGGCAATAAGGTCGGCAAGAAGGCCTGCTGCTTCAATGCTCTGGAGAACCTGCCGCGAGCCTGGTGAGACCAGGAATGAGACATTCGGCGCAACTACCTTGCCTCTGAGAATCCGGGCGACCGTCGCAAGGTCCTTGTATGAAGAGTTAGTACAGGAACCTATGCAGACCTGGTCAACAGCTATGCCCTGAAGCGATTCGACGGTTGCAATATTCCCGGGCGAATGGGGAGTAGCGGCGAGCGGAACAATTGAAGAGAGGTCGATTTCCACGATCCGGTCATATTCGGCATCCGGGTCGGCTTCAATGAGGCTCCAGTCGCTTCGCCTGGCCTGCCGGCCCAGGAACAGGCGCGTCTCCTCGTCGCTTGGGAACACCGAGGTTGTGACTCCGCACTCCGCTCCCATATTGGCAATGGTAGCGCGCTCGGGAACCGACAGGGTTTTTACTCCCTGACCGCCGTATTCAAAAACAGTGTTGGCGTTACCTTTTGTCCCGAAAATACGGAGCACTTCGAGGATAACATCCTTGGCCGATACCCATGGCTGGAGTCTGCCGGTAAGTTTGATGAGGACTATTTTCGGGCAACGAAGGTAGAACGGTGCGCCGCCAAGGGCCAGCGCGACATCCAGGCCGCCGGCACCGATCGCGATCATGCCGATCCCGCCGCCGGTGGGGGTGTGCGAATCGGAGCCGAGCAGCGTCTTACCCGGCCTGCCGAACCGTTCGAGGTGGACCTGGTGACAGATACCATTTCCTGCCCGTGAGAAGATAATACCGTACCTTGCAGCGATGGATTTAAGGTAGGCATGATCGTCGGCATTCTCGAACCCGATCTGGATCGTATTGTGATCGATGTAGCTGACCGAAAGCTCGGTGGCGATCGCCGGCAGGCCCATGGCTTCAAATTGCAGGTAGGCCATGGTCCCGGTTGCATCCTGCGTCAAGGTCTGATCGATCCGGATGCCGATTTCCGTACCCGGCTCCCAGGACCCTTCAACCAGGTGAGCTTCCAGCAATTTTCTTGTTATGGATTTCCCCATTTTTTCATCTCCGACTCGGGTGACTCCGAATTTTTTGCGACAGGATAAATGGCCCGGTCCGGCAGCTTAAGGGTACCTCTCCCGGCTTGGGGCAGTCTTAAAAATACTTTTGAGCAGAAGCCTGAAATAATTTGGTGCTGCTCAGGTAGGGAGCTGGGTTTAAATCAAATGCCTCTGAGGGGGGAACCGCTCAGGCGGTTCCCC
>PLTF01000104.1 GCA_003164335.1 Fibrobacterota bacterium | reverse complement strand
TTTTTTCTACCCTAAAAGAGGGCGTTGCGGGAGGGGGAGAGCGTTTGCCTTCAGGCAAACATCGCCTCCCCCTTCCGCAGGAAGGGGTGTGCCAAAGGCCCCGCAGCCCGGCTTTGCGGGCGCGGAGGCTTTGGCCAAGGGGAACCATTTTTAAATGGTTCCCCCCTCAAATGGCTTTAATCTTTACTCTTTAATCTTTCTTATCAATTTCTCTTACAACAATTAAACTCTTCCTAACCTCTTCCGGAATCCTCACCGGCCTCCCGGCTTCATTGATACACGCCACCCGCACTTCTCCTTTAACCAGCACCGCCTCTTCCCCGACCCGCCGCATGACCGTATGGAAGATCATTGACGCCGCCGTAATATTGTCGACCGTCGATTCGACCTCCAGGAGGTCGTTGTACTTCGCCGGCGACCGGTAGAAGGCATGCGCCTCGGTGACGACGAACAGGACTCCCCGCTTCAGGTAATCGCTCAGTTCGATGCCTCGCTCCCGCAGCAGTTCGGTCCGGCTCCGTTCCATGAACCGCAGGTAGTTGGCATAGTAGACGACATTGCCGCAATCGGTGTCTTCGTAATAGACGCGTATCTGCATAAGGCTACCTGGTCTCGATGCGGTATTCCTTGATCTTCCGCCAGAGGGTCGACCGTGAGATGCCGAGTTTCTTCGACGTTTCGGTGTAGTTGAAATCGGCAAGCGACAGCACCGCGGCGATGTGGTTTTTTTCTATTTCGGCAAGGGTCGGAACCTGGTCCGGCACGCCGAGCGCCTTCAGCGCCGGAGGCGCGGACAGGAGCAGCCGGTTGCGGAACATGAACTCCGGAAGGTCGCGTTCGGTAATTTCGGTACCCTCGGCAAGCACGACCGCATGCTCGATGATGTTCTGCAGTTCGCGCACGTTGCCGGGATAATCGTAGGTGGCGAGGATGGACTCCGCGTTTTTCGAAATGGTCGCGACATGCTTGCCGAATAGTTCATTGTTGCGGTGCACGAAGAGCCGGATGAGATTCGGCAAAGTTTCCTTGCGATCGCGGAGCGGCGGCAGGTACAGGTAAAAAACATTGAGCCGGTAAAAGAGATCGTCGCGGAATTTCTTCTGCTCGACCAGCGTTGCGAGGTCCCGGTTGGATGCCGCAATGATCCGGGCATCCACCGACCGCGGCACCGTCTCCCCGACCCGCCGGAACTCCCGTTCCTGGAGAAAGCGGAGCAGCTTGACCTGCGCACCGGGCGAGAGTTCTCCGACTTCGTCAAGAAACAGGGTACCGAGGTGCGCCTCTTCCACCAGGCCCGGCTTGTCGCGGTCGGCGCCGGTAAACGAGCCCTTCTTGTGACCGAACAGTTCGCTTTCGAAAAGGGTCTCGGGGATGGCGCCGCAGTTCATGGCAACAAACCGCCCCTCGGGACGCAGCGACAGGCGATGGATGATCCTGGCGAAAAATTCCTTGCCGGTTCCGCTTTCGCCCCCGATGAGCACGGTCGACGCCGTGGGGGCGATTTTGCGGGCGAAACGCAGCACCTTCTCCATGGCGGGAGAACCGGCCATGAGGTCGACCAGGAACCGCTGTTCGAGGTCGGCGAGCTCGCGCGCCCGTTCGACGCGCTCGGTGAGTTTATCGAGCACCGCCTTGAGGTCGGTCAGTTTGAGCGGCTTGACGAGATAAAATGCCGCGCCGTTTTTCAGCGCATTGGTCGCCTCTTCGATCTCGTGGATGGTGGTGAGCACCACGATCTCCGCATGGTGCCGCAGCCGGATATAGTTGACAATATCCATTTCCAGCGCGGGCATGCTTTCGATGTCGAGAAAGACGATGTCAACGGTCTTCTTTTCCAGGAGGGCAAGCGCCTCGGCCTGGGTCGCCGCAACGAGCGGAGTAAAACCCTGCAGCAGCAGGTTTTCGTTCAGGTTCGAACGAAACTGCCGGTCATTCGAGATGATGAGAACCGTCGCGGACGGTTTCGTATCGTTCATAGGATCCGATCACGACACCGGAGGGAGAGGGTAACGACGTAATTTTAAATCCGGTAAACCGGAGAAGCTAAAAATATGTTAAAGAGAACTCCAATTCAAAACCCGTGCCGGGGGACCGGGAGCGCGCGATGCCGGTGACGCTGACTCCCGAAGGCCTCAGGAGACGCCTCAAACGCCATATACTCAGGGAGCAGCAGACATTCTTCGCCGTCACGACGCCCGGGTTTGAGAACGCGCTTCTCGACGAGATACGTGAATTGCCGGATGCAGTGATTATCGGGCAGGTAAACGGCGGCGTCGAATTTGCCGGCCCGATGGAACTCATGTACCATGCCGCTGCCGGGCTGCGAACCGCAAATCGCCTCATCATGCGGGTTGCGGAATTTACGGCGCGGTCCTACCCCGAACTCTACAACAAGGTAAAGCGGCTGCCCATCGAGTGGTTCGCCGCATTTGCGGAAGGAATCGCGGTCGAAGCATCCTCGACCGCCTCCCGGCTCCATCACACCGGGAACATCGAAAAAGCCGTGTTCGATGCGTGTGCCGCCCGCCTTGCATCGTTCGGGCTCGCCATCGGGCGGGATGACGGGGCTCCTATCCGTTTTCTGGTCCGCATGAACGAGGACCACTGCACCATCAGCATCGACGCAAGCGGCCCCCTGTTTTACAAACGCGGATACCGGCTCGATACCGCCCATGCGCCGCTCCGCGAGACGACCGCCGCGGCACTCCTGCTGCTGTCGGACTGGCGGAAGTTCCCGGTTATCGCCGACCCGCTCTGCGGCTCCGGGACCTTTATCATAGAAGCGGCATTACTCGCTCTCGGGGTGAAACCGGGGGCGGGCCGGAGCTGCGCCTTCCGGGCATGGCCGTGCTTCAACGAGGGGCTCTGGAACCGAATCAAACAGGCGCCCTCGGGAAGCGTTCCGCCCCCCGCGTTTCCAAAGCTCAGGGGATCGGATATCAGCAGCAGCGCCGTTCAGGCCGCTATTGCCAATGCGGAGCGGGCAGGCGTTACCGCCTGCGTCTCTTTTGCAACCGGCAACTGCCTGGAATTCAACGGCTTCGGGGACCTGAAAGCTCCCGGCCTCGTCATCGCCAACCTTCCCTATGGAAAGCGCGTGAGTACCGCAGGCGCAGCGCAGAATGAATGGCCGCAGCGGTTCGGAAACCGGTTGCGGCGGGCATGCAGGGGTTGGAGCTGGGGGTTCGTGACCGACGACCGGCACTTCGCCCGGGCCGCCGGACTCAGGCAGCGAAGCTGCCTGCCGTTTCGCAACGGCGGGCTGGATGTTTACTTCGTGACCGGAACGATCACCTGACCGAGGTGCAGCAGCTTATCGATCTCCACATCGAGTTCGCCGATGATATCGAAATTCATGCAGCGCGAGTTGCACGACCTGTCCCTGGTGCATTTGTTGGCGCACTCGAAGGGCGAGGAAAAGATCTTACCCTCATGCAGGAACGGAGCCCAGCGCGTGGCGGATACGACCTTTGCAGGCGGATAGAAGGAGAGAATCGGCCGTCCCAGCGCATTGGCAAGGTGCAAGGTCCCGGTGCTCGGCGCCATGACGAAAAGCGACCGCCGGGCGACCCAGATGAGCTCTTCGAGCGTTGTCCGGCCGCACAGGTTAAGCGCATTGCCGCATTCCGCGGCAAGCTTGTCGCAGACCGGGTCGCTGTGGGTCCCCGACACCACGATGGGTATTCCCTTGCTCGCAATGGCCGCCCCGAGCCAGAGATAGGTTGCTTCCGGAATATTCGGCGCCGAATTGCGCGATTGCGGCGCAATGAGCACGTAGGAGTCCGGCAGGCAGGCCATCGGGTCCGTGCCCCTGTTGTAAATTCGGGGACGTTCGAGCGTAATCTCCGGACAGAGGGTGCGGATGAGGTCACCGTTATATTCCGCCTCATTTTTTACCGAAGCGCTCCGGTGCTGGCGAACCCCCTCATTGAAGGCGAAAAACGAACCCAGCTTCGATAGCGGCCCCACGCGCCTCTTTATACCCGCATTCTTGACCACGCGCACGACCCGCGGGTCGTACCACAGCACCACGGCTGCCTCGTAGCCGCAGGCGCGGAGCTCGTCCGCCGTAACCTCCTCGATGAAATGAACCCGGTCGATTGCGGGATGACCGGTGAGCACCGGCGCATTGGCCTTTGCAATGAGAAAGCCGATGGTGTCGCCCGGAAAATGCGCCCTGAGGCCAGGCAGCGCCGGGAGTGACTGGATCAGGTCCCCCAGCCTATCGGTACGGGAAATGAGAACGTTCATAGTGCAGCCTCCCGCAGCGTGTTCCCGGCATGGAGAGACCGCAGCTTTGCATACTTGAGGTACGTTGCATAGGCGGACAGGGCGCCGATGACCAGGCCGTTTTTCCCATCGAGAAAGCCGCCCCGGATGCAGTAATCCCGGATGAATTTGGCTGCAGGAGATATCAGGAGCCGCGCGAGGGATGGCCGTTTGCCCTTCCGGAAACCGTCTTCCGCCATCATATCGGTAAAGCCGCGCATCTG
The DNA here is from genome assembly GCA_003164335.1 of Fibrobacterota bacterium. GTDB lineage: Bacteria > Fibrobacterota > Chitinivibrionia > Chitinivibrionales > Chitinispirillaceae > BOG-1184. The sequence continues at coordinate 10,216 of PLTF01000104.1, read as the reverse complement.
GAGAAGGTGCTCGGCCACCGAATAGTACGTATAATGATAGCAATCGCCGGCAAGCTGGACGGCGATTTTCTCATCGATGCCTTCGAGCGATTCGTGGATGGAGCCGCGCCACTGCGCTTTGGTGCGATCGAAGATCCTGACCTTGGTATCCGGGTACCATCCGCCGTGGCGGATCCAGTGCCCGCAGTAGTTGGTGAGCCGGTTGAATTTGTACGCGATCCCGGCACCCTCACCGGCCAGGCGGGCGATGGACCGTCGCAGCCCGGGCGACAGGGCCTCATCGGCGTCGAGTGAGAGGATCCGGTCATGGCGCGCCTGCCGGTTGGCGAAGTTTTTAGACGCCGCATACCCTTCCCACTGATGCCGGATAAACCGTACGTTATACTTTTTGCAGATCGCTTCCGTTGCATCGGTCGAAAACGAGTCGACGACGAGAATATCGTCGGTGAGATCCGCGACCGAATCGAGGCACCGGGCGATATTCCGTTCTTCATTGAAGGTTATGATGACTACCGACAGCTGGGGCATAATTTCACTTCCGTCTTTGGCCGGACCTGTGCCTTTCAATGCAAAAATACCTGAAGCGCGACGTTATAACTTCTCACCCGGATATATCCGGGTTTGGGAGAAAAGCAGTCCTCCTTTTTAGTACGAGCAAGAACCGGGCCCGGATTTGAGGTCAAAAGGTAAAAACTATGGTTACTACTCAGGTGGGGGAAGCGTTCTAATAGCCCTTGGTGGGAAACCAAGCTTAATACAAATGCCATTGGTGGGGGAACCGAGCTAAAATCAAAAGCCTTTGAGGGGGAAACCTCGCTACGCGGGTTTNNCGGGGTCTTTGGCTCACCCCTTCCTGCAACGCTCACATGAGGTAGAAAACACCTGTAAAAACTTGAAAAAAGATATATTTGATTTTTTAACCTGAAGCCTGAGGTCTGAAGCCCGAGGCCATCTTCATCCACCTTCGCAACGCTCCTATTTGGCAGAAAACACATAAAAGATATAAATTCGTGGGGTCTCAAGATCCGTAGGGGTACATGTTGAACCCCTATTTGAGTAGTACCGATGGATTTTGATGAGCGAGGCGGTCCTTATCCTTGAAGAAATTGACATAGAATTAAGATTTGATGATATACCTAACTGATATTATATTTTGATATTATTGTTAGGTACTATTTAGATTTCCTATGGTGATACCCAACTTTTATAACATATATTTATTAATGTTAGGTATATCTGATGAGCAGCATTTTCTACATTATTAAGGAAGAGCAAAAGCGGTTGCTTGAGGCACAGCAGGCGTATGAAGTGGCTATTGAGCGGGAAGTACAGGGCTCACCGCAGATAAAACATTTTGGCCGGAAAAATTATCTGTACCTCGCACAGCGCCGGGGTGAAAAGGTGGCCTACAGGTATGTCGGCAACATAGATAATGAAAATGCGCGCAAAACTTTAGAATCTGTTGGAAGGCGAAAGGAATATCAGGCCTTGCTCAAGGGCATAAAAATGGACCTTAAAGAGGTGAAAAGGGTGCTTCGTGGACAAACAGTTTGAACTCCTTTACAATGTCCTTAAAAAGTTGCAGGATACAGGAGTTCTCAAGCATATCATTATGTCTTTTATTTCCAACAAATGGTTATCCTTTAGATATGTCCGGCGCCGCTTATAATTTTTTTATTCGAAAGTACATTTGCTGAAATTCTTTCCCCATCATCCCTGTGATGCTCAGGCAAACATAATCCAGGTAGACCTTCGCCTTATTCTTTCTTCAAATCATCCAATTCAGCGAGTTCATTTCGTGCCGGTTCAGCCGACGATGATGATTCTGAGGACGACTCACCCCTTATAAAAACCGGCGGCATACACGACGCAGTCGGTGAGGGCATTTTCGTGGCCTCAATCTCGTCACGGATCGTCAATACCAGCGGAATGGCGATAATCATTCCCGGTATTCCAAGCAATGCCTCGCCGACCAGCAGTGAAAGCAGGGTCAGGAACATGGGCAGGCGAACGATGGAGCCGATGATCTTGCCGTTGAGGAAATATTCAAGCTTATGAATCACCAGAAGCAGCCCAAGACAGATGACAAACGCTGGAATTCCCAGTGAGACCAGTGCAGTTATCGACAATATGGTATTCGAGATTAGGTTGCCGATAATCGGCAACAACCCGCAGAGGAAGACGAGGCATACAAGGCTGATCTTATGCGGCAGCCCGAGCGCGACCACCGCAATAAGGGTGATGATGGAATTCGTCAGAGAGATCAGCACCTGCCCGCCCATTACTTTGCGAAAATAGCCGTAAAATATCGCAATACGTTTAACGACAAACGCAAAAAGATACGCGAGCAAACCGGTCGGCTCCCTGGTGAAAGCGGCGTTGATTTTAACCTTTTCATGAAAGAGAAGAGCATTGAGCACGAGCGCGAATATGAAATACACCACTCCCTGAGAAATCCTGCCGAAGATTTGAAGCACCTTGCCGATGGATTGGGAGCCTTCCTTGAATACCGTATCCTTGATATACCCGGGAACGATAACAATGCCGAACCGGTCTGAAAGCAATTTGATGAACCGAAGACTGTCTTCCTGGATGAATGAAAAATATTTTGATACATCCTCGAAAAAAAGCGGAATGACTTTTGCGATAATCAGTACCGCCGCGGCAACAAGAACAGCGTAAAATGACCAGAACAGCGCCGCCGGCGGTATTCGGGGGACATACCGGTGGAGGTCTACGGCGATGAAATCGGTCATGAGATAGATAAAGAGGAAAAACAGGCAGAGCAGGAGGAGATGGGCATACATGACGGTTGCGATCAGGACGGCGAGGGCGATATAGCCATAGAGGTCTTTTTTAATGATACTGGTGAACTGGTTCATGGGGTAGGTTTTCCAAGGACGTTGGACAGGGGTTTGTTTGTGTCAAGCACTGGTTTTGTGGTTTTTTAAAATCTTCCGGCTTCTCCCCAAGGGTGACGTTGGAGAGAAAATCGTTAAGGGCAAAATAGCAAAGGGAAAAGGGTAAAACAATCTACCGGGCGCCGCAAACAACCCGGAATCCGTTGATATAGCTACCCCCTAAGAATCCCGGATAGTCGCTGCTTCGCCATGCCGCGCATAGATCATAGGCATAATCATGGCCCCCACGCTGCACGCGATAACTGCCGACCGATGGCCCCGTCGGGTTGGTCTGATTACTTGAACTGTAGCCTCCCAACCAATCATTGCACCACTCCCACAGATTTCCGCTCATGTCATACAACCCATAGGCATTCGGCGGCTTCGTAGCTACAGGCTGAGTGCCATTTGGTGAATTATAAGCCCATACCGCATTGCTGTCGATTGCAAGCGTATCCGCTGTCGTGGTCGGCGGATAATTGCGATCCCAATAATAATCCGTTGTTGTACCTGCACGATCTGCATACTCGTACTCCGCCTCGGTAGGCAACCGGTAGCCGTTCTTGGCATAGTTAATACTTACCGAAGTCAAAGTATCGTATCCAGAACCTTGGTAGATGCTTGCATAGGTATACACCGTGTCCAAGCCCGCCAGCTTGCTTAATTTATTGCAGAACAGCACGGCATCATACCAATTTACCGACTCCACCGGCCAGGTGCCGCCGGAATCCCGCCGGGAAGGATTTATCCCCATGACCGCTATATACTGAGCCTGTGTTATGAGCGTTTGCGACATGGTGAATGCTCCAATGATCACGCTATGCACAGGCTCATCAGTAGCACTGTCTTCTGCGTCCCTAACCGCATTTGATGGACCCATCTGGAATTTTCCTGCTGGAATGCTTATCATGTTTATTGCGGGAATAGTGCCTGTTGTAAAACTCCAAATATTCGACCATGCAGTTGAGCTATCAGCATTGGCTGCGTTCACCTTCCAATAGTAGGTTGTGCTGTTTGTAAGATTACTTATTGAAGCGGACAATGAAGTTAAGCCCGTCTGGCTCGCAAAAATCGATGCAAAAGTTGCAGCCGTCGATACCTCAAAATTATAAGCTTCCGCATTCGTCACAGTTCTCCAGGTGAGGGTTAGCGAAGGGGTATTACCTATAGCACCGTTCACGGGCGAAGCGAGTATGGGCGCAGATAGTGAATTATTATTATTAACTGGATTGTTCTTTGAGCAGTTGGAGGAGAAATAAATAATCAGAACAGGAAGCAGAATAGAAAGTTGAACGCATCTTTTAAAAAACATGTGCCATCCTTGAAAAAGACCTTTAAATCGGAACATTCAAAATAACCACTTCCTTCCATTGAAGCAAGTAAAATCATTCCATAGATCCTGTTGCTTAAAATCGCCTGCCCCCCCCACCTCAACAAATAATCCTCGACGACGCCTTCCCCTTCAAATCCACCACCGCCGAAGGAACAATTTTCCCGGGGTCAGGCACCGAATCCGCGCACGATGCCGGCAGTATCGCCCAGTTTTTCCTCAGGAACTCCTCCCCCGCCTCACGCCACCCCTTATCGAACACCGGCTGGTGGCGCTTGCTGACCGTCACCTCGCTCGTCACAATAACCGAAGCGCTGCTGCGCACCTTAAGGCAGAAATCGAGATCGTAGAAATACCGGCCCAGGAAGGTCTCCTCGTCGAACCGGTATTCGTCAAAAAGGCTCTTCCGCACCGCCATGAAGCAACCGTCGCAAACAACCACGGGCGTGTCGTGCCGGTCGGCCGAGAACACCACGGCGAAGAATTCGTCATTTTCCGGATGGTACAGGATCCTGCCCTTTACATAGGGTCTGCCTGCAGCAGTCCAGGAGCTCCTGTCGGCAAAGAGGTACTGGGTTCCGGCAATGCCGGCGATACCCAATCCCTGGTCAGCGGAAAATTTTGCAATAAGTGCCTTTCCCCAGAGTTCGTTCATGAAGAAGCAGTCATCCGCGATGAAAACGACCAGGTTGCCCCTCGCGGCAAGAGCGGCCCGGTTATACGCCGCCGCGACATTTACGGCAGGGGCGCTCCCGTCTATGGCAATGACCTCATGCTCGGTCCCGACGGTTTTGGCGACATTCTGCTCCTGCAGCGATTGCTGGGTCCGGCTTTTATAACAGGTGACAACGCTGATCATGGTTTCTTGAAATCCCCCCGGCAAGTACCGGTTTTTATTGAGTTCATTACGTTACAGCAAAAGCCGTTCGCCCTGAGCCCGTCGAAGGGCGAGTATCGGGAACTCGGATGATCATGGTTCGACAGGCTCACCATGAACGGTTTCAGGTGGTATTACTTAGTGAGCCGATAGGTAACAGTAATCAATGAAAGTTTTCAGAGCCCACCCGCGGCGCCGGAGGTCCTCCCCTTTTTCCGTCCCGGCGCTCCCGGAAGGCCTTCGATCTCCCGCCCCTTGCCGATAGTCGCCTCGCCGAAACGCTCCGCAAGGCGATCAACGGCCGATTCGACGGCTTCGAGGTCCGCTGCGGGGCCGGACTCGGCGAAGAGGTCGGTCTGCACCCCTGCATCGAGCGAGGTCAGGCCGACACCGATGAGCCGCAGCGTCTTTTCGCCGACCCCATCGAGTAAATCGAGCGCACCCTCATAAATAAATCGTGCGGTGCTTGTCGGTTGGTCGAGCGGCTTCCGCCGTGAGTGGCGCGAAAAATCAGATTTGCGATACGAGAGCACGACCGTGCCGCCCTTGACCCCGCTTCGCCGTGCCCGCCGGGCAACATCCTGGGAGAGCGAAAAAAGCGTCTGTTTCCAGGCTTCCCGGTCGGTCGAATCGACGTTGTAGGTATACTCCCGCGAGATCGATTTCGCTCTCTCGGGAGCGGCGAGGGGCCGGTCGTCGATGCCGCGGCAGAGCGAATAAAGTTTTTCTCCCTGTCTGCCGAATTGGCGGATAAGGTGCTCCCGCGAAAGTTTTTGCAGGTCGCCGATGGTAACGATCCCCAATTGCTTAAGCGTTGTGCCGGTCGCCTCACCGACCCCCCAGATTCGCCGCACCGGCATGGGCGCAAGCCACTGCGTTATCGAGGGCCCATCGAAGGGCGCCATGGTTATCCCGGAAGGCTTGTGCAGGTCGGACGCAATCTTGGCGAGGAACTTGTTGGGCGCGATACCGATGGACGCGGTGATTGACCGCTCTTCCCGTATGCGGTCGGCCAGGGTCTTTGCAGCCTGCTGGGGGGCGCCGAGAAGCCGCCCGGTCCCGGTCATATCGAGGAATGCCTCGTCGACCGAGATCTGTTCGATGAACGGTGAAAATGCGGCAAAAATGGCCATCACCGCCTCGGATTCGCGGTGGTAAACCTCCAGGCGCGGTCGCACGAAGATACCCTCCGGGCACCTCCGGAACGCTTCGCCGATGGGCATTGCCGAGTGCACGCCGAATGCCCGGGCCTCGTAGCTGGCCGCCGCTACGACTCCGCGCATGCCGGGCTTTGCGCCGACGATGACCGGCCTGCCGCGGTATTCCGGAAAATCGCGCTGTTCGATGGAGGCGAAAAATGCATCCATATCGACATGAAAAATCACGGTACGCTCCATTGCAAAAAAATAGTAAACGACTCCGGCTCCGGGCCTCCGCAAACTATTTTAATTTCCTATGGCAAAAAAACTCGCTTCTTCCCCGGCAGCGGCAATGCCGGGAAGGTTATCCTTTCTTACCTCACCGGAGTTCTGGATCAAGGTCTTCGTTGCGGTCTACATGATCATCCTTGCGGCAGAATTCTCGCCCGACATCAGCACCAACGGGGACGATGCGAAGTATCTTATTCTCGGTAAATCGCTCGTTACGGGCCACGGGTACCGGTACCTCTACGATCCGGCAAACCAGGTGGAAACGCAGTACCCGCCGCTCTTTCCCGCATTCCTCGGCGCCTTCAGCATCTTTGACGGCGAGCCGCTCATCCCGAAGATAGCGGTCGGGATACTAAGCGGCTGCATGCTCCTGCTGCTCTTTTTCTACCTGCGATCGGCCTTCCGGAGGTTCGCGCTGCCGGTGACGCTCATCGTCGCCGTTTCCTCCTCTATTGCTATTTGTTCAACGCTCCTGCTCAGCGAGGTTCCGTACCTCTTCGCATCGCTTGGGGCCCTCATGCTTCTTGAACTCTACCGCCGTCGCGGCGGCATGGGGCTTATTTTCTGGGCGGCGGCGATTTCGGCCGTTGCGCCGGCATTCATACGCACGGTCGGCATCGCATTCGCCGCCGCATGGGTGATCTCGGCCATAATTGACAAAAAATATAAGCAGGCAGCCGCGCACGTCGCGGTCTTTGCCGGTGCCATGTTCCTCCTGCGCCTCGCCACCTCCTTCAACAGTCCGTACATCGACCAGCTTTTCAGGAGGAACTCCTACAATCCCGAACTCGGATTCGTCACCTTTCCGGAGATGGTCCAGAGAATCGGTACGAACCTGCACGAGTACCTCTTCGGCGTCCTGCCGCAGGCACTGCTCGGCGGCTCCCTGTCCGGAAACACAGGGCTCCTGCTCTCCTTCGGGCTCCTGCTTCTCGCGCTTATCGGCTGGGTACGCAACTTTGCCCTTCCCACCCGGTTCCTGAGTTTCTACCTTCTTTTCTACTGCGGGATTCTTTGCATGTGGCAGTCGCAGTGGACAAGCCTTCGGTTCATCGTCCCGATCGTGCCGTTCATGATCGTCCTGGCGCTCCTCGGGCTCGAAACGATGGTCCGCTTTGCGCAGCGGCTGTTTTCGAAGACCGAAACCTCCGGGGGGCTCAGAACCGGGATCGTCTGGGGAGCGGCGGCGCTCCTCGCCCTTTTAAACGGGTGCGACCAGCTGCGCATACTGAATACGGATACCGCACTGACCCCGGACTGGAAGAACTTTTACCGCTGCGCCGACTGGATACGCACCAATACGCCGCAGGACGCGATTATCGTCAGCCGCAAACCCGAGCTTTTTTACCTGCGGGCACACCGCCGGGGATTCATTTACCCCTTCTCGAACAACCCGGAAAAAGTCATCGACGGACTGACAAAGGGCGGAGCGCAGTACTGCGTTCTCGATAATTTCTACTGGACCGGAACGACCATGCACTACCTGGTCCCGGCGGTACGCAATCACCCGGAGATGTTCAGGATCGTGTACTCGCTCACCGATCCTGAGACCTATGTCCTGGAGGTCCGCAAATGACCGGCGCGTTTTTCAAAAAAAGTTTTTCCTATTATGCGGCGCTCTTTGCACTGTGGGCGGTATTCATCCTTGTCAGGTATCACGGCCATCGGTACGAGGAGGCCCCGGTTCCCTCGGCAGGCCTCGAACAATCCGCGCCGGATCCTGCAAATACGGCGGTTCCCCTGCAGGCAAAGATTACGGAGTTGCGGCAGGGGCTCGCCGGTGTGGCGACGCGCGCTGCGAAATCCGCCCTGCTGCAGGAGCTCGGGTATGCCTATGCCAACCTGTACAACGCTACCGGTAACGTATCGTTCCGCGACTCCGCGGTAGCAAGCATGCGCGATGCGAGCGCCAGCAACCCCGGAAGCGCCCCGCTCCACTACAGCCTCGGCAAGTTTTACGGCGCCCTCGGCAATCCCGCCGGAGCGCTCGAACAGTACGGGCTGGCGATGCGGTGCGACTCTACCTATGCGCCGGGCTTTATCGAGGCCGCCGTCTGCTCATACATCAGCTTCCGCAAGAGTGCCGACGCGATGCGTTTTGGAAACCGCGCTTTGCGGATAGACATCCATGCTCCGCTCTGTCATCTGATTCTCGGACTCATTGCCCTCGATGCGAACGACTTCGAAGCCGGTCGCCTGAACCTCGACCAGGAGATCGCTGCCGACGATGCCGCCATGGCGGCAGGCACCCCGGCCCTCGATCCCGGCAGCATCCGTTTTGCCGCCATCACGGCCCACTTCCGGCTCCTGCAGCTTTACTGCTCAAAGATTCCCGACCGGGCAAAGGCAGGCGCTCATCTTGACGAGTACCTCAAACTCGAAACCGATCCCTCGAAGAAGGCTGCAGCGGTGGAAATGATGAAGGAGCGGTGGGGCGGGTAAGCAGGGTTAGATCAAGGTCAAAAAAGGCAAAGTCAACTTCTGGGCGTTCCGTTGGGTCGCCCTGAAGGGCGCCCCAACGGCGCGCCTCCGCCGGGCNNAAGCCGAGCCGGTGTTTTAAGCCCTTCGGCGCTTTGCGCCTTGGTCTTAAAATACTGTCGCCGTCACTTCGTTTCCGGCGACACCCTCTGTCCTCGCTAACGCAACGTCAAAAGCCGACCTCACCCCTCATAAGCATTTGATTTAACCTCGGGTTCTCCACCTGAATCGACTTTACTACTTCTTGTCACCCGGACCAACGGTTAACTGATATGCTATATAGCTCGTAAATTTATTCAGCCCGGCAATATCCCGGCCGGCCGATGCAAGAATATGATGGTTTGCGGATAAATTTATTATCGCACCCGCATTGAACCCGACCTCGGTTCCCCGCATACCCGGCTGATTGGTGACGCCGAAGAGCTCGCTGCCGAGGGTCAGGATGGTTGACAGGTCCCGCTGACCCTCCCACCCGAACCACCAGAAGTTCTCCGACGGGGTCCCGACAATTACCTGATACCCGCCTCCGCCGTAGGTGGTCCACGGTCCGAAGCTCTTCTGGAGCCAGAGCGGCAGAAAGAGCTGCAGAGCCCCGTCGCCGAGCCCTCGCGATGAGTCGCCGACCGGGAGTTCGACAAGCGGAAATATTCCTGCTTGCGGCATCGAAGCGGACTCTTTGATAAGTCGGTACTTTACGCCCAGTTCGATGTCGCCCGGGCCATAGGCGGGAGACGGATCGATGGCGGAGTTGACGGTAAGCCGGACTATCGCATGGACCTGGACTTCGGGGAGCAGCCCATAGTTGACTTCGAACTGCGGCGCGGTTCCCGACAGGTCCCCATTGGCTTCCGACAGTTGTGAAGCACAATAGACCTCCCCGTGCCGGTAGTCGACCGGCTCGGGATCGTCGGTAAGAAACGGTGGGCCGGCGAGGACCGGGAGGGTGGCGATAAGCGCAATAATCAAGGTGTGGAAGCGAAATATCGACTCTTGATTAAAGTGGTTATCCTTCATCGTATATACCTTGAAGAGAGGAACCGGGAGAAAAGAACAAGTGCCTTATTATTTGATTCTTCCTTACGTTCAGGTGGGGAAACCATTTCATGGTTTCCCCTGGTCGGAGCCGCGCAAAGCCGCGTCTCCGACTCACCCACTCCCGCAACGCTCACATTAGGTAGAAAACACACTGGAAAAGCGGAAA
>PLTF01000119.1 GCA_003164335.1 Fibrobacterota bacterium | reverse complement strand
AAGCGAGGTTCCCCCACCAAAGGCTTTAATTCTTATACTGTCTTTCCTTCTAATTGTTCATCATTAAACTCTTTTTCCGAGTAGTAGGTCTTTATCAGCCGGTTTATCCCGACAATCTCAAGCACCCGCCGGACCTGATTCTCCTCGGCAATGATAAACATGGATCCCTGCTTCTCCTGAACATCGCAGAGGCAGTGAATGAAGAGGCTGATCCCTCCGCTATCGAGGAAGGTCGTCTTCCGCAGATTGAAAACAAAATGAAGGTGTCCTGCCTGGATAAGCCTGCCGATTTCGGTGTCGAGAATTTTGGTTCCTTCGGAGCTGTCGATATTGCCGATTATATGGATCACCTTAAATTTGCCGAGATCCTTCATTTCATACTTCATGCAACGCCTCCTCGGAATTTCTGGGGGCTTCCTGCCCTGATTGCCCCCGGTCCCCGGGTTCCCTTTCGAATAAAAGGTGAATGTTGCCAAGTCCCTCTTCAACGACGGCATCCTGCATCGCCCAGCCCTGCCGTATCATATCGGCGGTGACGGCTTCGACCTCGTCGAAAATTTTTTTCGGATCGCGCTTGAAGCCGACCTTTATGGTTCGTTCCGCCGATTCCTTCATGGGACCTCCGCCTGTTTTTCGATGCGGCTCCGGATTAAAATACACGGCAATGATATTCTCTGTCAAATCGGCCGACAATGGTCAGGTGCCCACCCTTTTAAGGCAGGCGGCGAACATGCCGTCCATGCCATGGGCGTACGGAGTGATCGAAAGGTACCCGTTCGCGTCGACAAAATTCTGCGGAATGGAATCGGGACAGCCTGCATGCCTGAAATCGGGATGTTTCCGGAGAAACAACGCAATCTGTACCTCATTCTCCTCAGGCTCAAGGGAACAGGTGGAATAAATGAGGGTCCCCCCAGTGCCGAGAAGGGTTGTAGCGGCGTCGAGGATCTCGGCCTGCAGCCTTGCCAGGGAAAGGACGTCCTCCTGCGTCCGGATGAACCGGGCATCCGGGTGGCGATGCAGTACACCGGTAGACGAGCAGGGCGCATCGACAAGGACTTTGTCGAAAATCCCTGCAAAGGGGGGAAATCGGCTGTCGGCAACCAGCGTGTGAATATTCGAAAGCTGCAGGCTGCCGATCGTATCGAGGCAGAGCCTGACCCTCGGCAACCGGTCGTCGCAGGCGCAAATCGATCCGGTTTCGCCGACCAGCTCGGAAAGCATTGCGGCCTTGCCGCCCGGCGAGGCGCAGCTGTCAAGTATCTTCTCGCCTTTTTTCGCCTCGGCCAGTGCAACCACCCACCCGGATGAGGGTGCCTGCACATTGCAGTACCCATGTTCGAGCGCATCGACCATGTCCGGAGAAACGCGGCTTTTCAAGCGGTAATAGAGGTTCAGGTAACCGGTCGGAGGGTCGCACAGCTCGCGCGTCTCGGCCTCGAACTGCTGTTTTGAAAGTCCGTGAATCTTTCTGCGAAGGTAAATTTCCGGTCTTTCATTGTTGAACGCAAGCAGCTTCCTCGTATTGCCGAGCCCGAGGTTTGTAAGCCAGCGCTCGATCATCCACCGGGGATGGGAGTACTCGATCGAGAGTCTTTCAGCCGGGTCCTCGATCACGCCGGGCTGGCCGGCGTGGCGATCGGCAGTAACACGCCGGAGCACGGCATTGACGACCCCGGCGATGTCCCGGGTCTCAGGCAGATTCTTGGCGAGTTGAACCGATTCGAATACGGCAGCATGGTGGGGTACGCGATCGAGAAACAGGAGTTGGTAGAGTCCAAGCTGCAGGATGCGTCTGAGTGATAGATTCTCACGCAGGCGGTCGTTCGATAGCAGGCGATCGATAAGGTAATCGAGCCGGATCCGCCAGCGGAGAATACCGTATACATTTTCGAAAACAAACCGTTTGTCGCGCCGATCCAGGTTCGTCGATTTGAGAGCTGTATCGACGATCTGGTCCAGGCTTCCGCTCCGGCCGTCGAAGGTTTTGAGAATCTGTATTACCAATTGGCGGGCATCCACTATAGCATCATTCCTTCCCTCATGGGGGTTCCCAGCAGAAAATCGTGAACGTTCATGCGCCTGCGGCCTGCGGGCTTTACTTCTATAATGCGCAGACTTCCGTCCAGGCATTGGACATCGAAATAGGAATCGCGCACCCTAACAATCGTGCCCGGTTTCACGGTATTCGGGTCGGCCAGGGCCAGCGAGGGAGGCAGTTCCGCCGCTTCAATGCCGAGACGTTCGCCCCCGAAGAGCGTATAGGTCCCGGGAAAGGGTTTAAAGGCCCTGATTTTATTAAAAATAACCTTCGAAGGAAGGTACCAGTTAATTGCCGCCTCTTCCCGGGAGAGTTTCGGGGCCCGGCTTGACGCCGAATGGTCCTGGCCCATCACCACCGCCGTGCTCGCATCGAGGTGGGCCAGCACTTCCTTGAGCGCCTCGGCGCCGAGGACTCCCAGCCTGTCGTATAGCTCGGGGGTGGTCTCGGCCGGACCGATCGGGGTCCGCTTCTGGAGCAGGATCATCCCGGTATCGATCCCCTCGTCGATACGAAATACCGTTACCCCGGTTTCGGTCTCCCCTGCTTCGATGGCGCGCTGGATCGGCGCAGGACCACGGTACTTCGGCAGGAGCGATGCATGGATATTGATAGTACCCAGGGGCGGCAGGGAGAACAGTGATCGTGGAAGAATGCGGAAGGCCACAACGACGAAAAGGTCTGCATTGCAGGCGGCAAGATCGCGATGAAACCGGAGATCATGCAGGTCCTCGGGAGCATAAATCGGGCCGAAGTTTCGAGCCTGCGCAAATTCAGCCACCGGAGAGAGCCCAATCGCCCGCCCTCTGCCCTTCGGTCGCGGAGGGGTAGTTACAATACCGGTGACGGTATGGTTCTCAAAAAGAAGTTTCAGGGCAGGAAATCCGAACTCAGCAGAGCCCATAAAGACAATTTTCATGGCATAGCCTCTTCAAACCTTGCTATAAATGGCATGGGTACCGGAGAGTCCCTCCGCAGGACAGACTTACCATAATGTCCGGTTCTCCGGATGCCCGGAGGAAAAATCATTCATTGGATCATGGGAAGGTGCACAAAAATAAGCGCGGAGTAAGTAAGTATTGATTTTTCCGCCGCCAATTGTTAGATTCGCATTCAACATAAACGTCTTTTACTATTTCACGAGGAGTTACGATGTCAGCGCCTTTTATGCCGGCAGAAACACTGGAAGTCTTTTGTCGGTTTTGCGGGAAGATAACCCCGAACCAGCTCGAACGAAGCATCGCCGGCAACGGAAGAACGATCGATAAGAACGCTACTTTTGAATACTACTGCACCAAATGCTTCAAAACCGCCTGTTTTTCCGGTAACGATCTGCTGGAGCAGGCCAGGACTGACGGAAAAGATGAAGCCCGGGATTACTCCCCCCATGATCATTTCCTTATTGGTGAACGACTATTTCATAAGAAGTTCAAGGAATCCGGCCTGGTAGTCAGTAAGGACAGCGGTACCCCGAGCAGCGTTCTTGTTTCGTTTGAAAAAGCAGGACTTAAAAAGCTGGTTCAGGATATTTAGGAACGGTCACATCTCCACCAGCATGCTGAGGCTTATATTGGGCGAAGCCGCAATTGTCAGGAATTCCACTGCGGCGTCGAAGGAAACTTTTCGTCCTGCAATCGCGGATTTCAGCCCTGCCCCGCAGCAGAATCCCGTCATGGAGTTTCGCGTATAACCGCTCTCCCCGGCGCCGGACAGGTAATCTTCGAGAGCCTGCAGGTCGCTCCAGCTGAAGCTGTAGCCGGCCCGGGCGAAGAGCTGGTTTTTGATGATCTCCCATTCGCCTCCCGGCTCGAAAGTCAATTCATTATCCCGTTCTTTATCCGCATCGATCATGAGCCTGAGCACAGGAACGGAAGCCGGAACATAGGAGACTCCGGCGGCGAATTCGACCGGCAGCGGTAGTCCTTTGTCGTAGCCGCTCAGGACGCCGCCGAGATTGCGCAGCGCAAATCCATAGATAAGCCGGGAGTTCATGAATCTGGCCTGGCACCCTGCATCCAGGGCAATGCCGAAGGTCGATCCGTTTTCGCTGCCGTCGACGGTCTGGACGGCAGCGCCGTCCTCATTGAAGAGTTCGTAAATTGCTTTTGCAGTGACCCCGGCGCTCAGGAAATCCCCGATTTTCCTTGCCCAGGCAAGAGACAGGCTGTAATCGTCCAGATAGGCATTGCCGCCAAGCGAAACCGCCGCGCCGGAGTTGTCGATGCCGGTCGGCGAGATATTACCACTAGTTAACCCGCAGACGCCGATGCCGAAGACGCCTTTATCATTTTCCGGCCGGATGTAGGCGAGCGGAATTCCATAAACTCCGTCGAAGGAACGGTAGCCGACAACCGCCTGCGGCGAGGCCGCATAGGCTATTGCTGCCGGGTTCGAGAAGATCCCATACGCATCATCCGCAAGCGCCGTACTTGCACCGCCGAGGGCAATTGAGCGGGCATCGTATCGAAGTTCCAGAAATTCAAAAGGAGAGGTGCCCGCGGTGGACGACTGTGCAAACGGCACTCCTTGGAAAAGGGAAAAAACCGCAGCCAGAAGCGCAGGACTTGTGAGATTTTTCATTGCCTTCATGAGGTTTCCGTCAATACCGCTTCACTCTGGAAAAGGTTATTGAAAAATAGTTCCCGTCGCCCTGCCGGATTTGGATTTTCCGCGCCCGCCCGTCCTTGAAGGAACTCATACCGAGCTGCGCCCCGCCCGAACCATAATCGCTGAAATGCACATCCACCCCGGCTATTGCAACGGGGTGATTCTCCATAAGGACATGAAATTTCAAAGAATCCGTTTTCCACAATAAAGTTATTGCCCCATGATTGCTTATTATGGAATCGGCAGGTTTAGCCAGAAGATCTTCATATTCTGAGGGAACCCGGCCCGCAAGCACCTGCAGCAGCTCTCCGAATGTCAATAACTCACTCGAACCGAACGGCGGGATCGATACCGGCTGTGAAAGATCGAATTGATCCGTATCATCGCGGAAACGAAGCGATACGCGGCCGGACGAGGTCGATGCGCGGATCGAGCCGATCCGGATCCCGAGCGGTCCGTAGAAGTTTGCGGCAAAGGTATCGGCCGCGGCCCGGACTTCAATGCCGCACGCATAGGTTTCACCGTTCGCGGATAACGATGCCTCGCCCCAGGCCAGCGTTCGCTCGGACGGAGGCACCGCGAACAGCTGATGAACCAGCGACCGAGCCCCGTCCATCCGGGGGGCCGGCGGAGGCGTGCAACTGAAGAGGAGGAGCGCCGCAAGGCCCCACCCCCGGAAGCGTCCCGGGAGGGTGTCCATGCGGTTACGGAGAACCCTTGGCATGACTCATTGCATCCACGCGCAGGATCTTCTGCCTGATTCGATCCGGGTCATCGGGATTGTATTCCAGACACTTTACATACGCCTTCCTGGCACCCTGCAAATCCCCCCGCACCGACTCTATATCTCCCAGATGCTCGAAGACCTCGGGATCGTTATGGATCCGCTCCAATGCCTTGCCGATATATTCGAACGCTTTACCCATGTCCCCCAATTTGAACAGTATCCATCCATAGGAGTCCAGGTAGGCGCCGTTTTCAGGGTCCCGGGAGAGCGCGGATTCGAGAAGGACTTTCGCGCTGTCGAGCTTCATGCCCCGATCCGCCCACATGTAGCCGAGATAATTGGAAGCGGCAGGATCGCCGGGTTGCAGCTTGAGAACCCTCCGGAACGCTGCGACGGCACGGGGAATGTCATTGTTCCGCTCGAAGCAGCTCCCGAGGTCGAACCAGGACGACGCATCGCTGCTGTCGAGGCCAACCGCCCGGGAAAAAGCGCGCTGGGCGGCGGTATACTCCTTGCGAAGGCTCAGGCATGATCCCAGAAGCCGCCACCCTCCGCTGTACCCGGGAAATCTGCTCGAAAAACGGCGGGCCACATCCAGCGCGGCATCGGCATCCTTATCCTGCACGGCTAAAAAATAGAGATGCTCCCAGGCCTCGAAGTAATCCTGCTTGAGTGCCAATGCCTTTTCGAATTCAATATGCGCCTCGTCCGGCTTGTCCAGGGCTCCATAGGCGCACCCCAGAAAAAAATGAATTTCCGGGTCATCGATGTATTTTCCCAGCAGTGAAATCAGGAGCGGGACGGCTTTATCGTACTGCTTGCCGTAAAAGTAGACAATCGCAAGTCCCCGGGTGTAGGCGTCCTTATTGCGGGTAGAAGTACGGCAAAGGTATTCGTAGGCGGCAGCTGCATCGCGGTAATCATTTTGTTGCAGGTATATCTGCGCGGCATTACGCTTCCCCTCCTCGAACGACGAATCAACGGCCGAGGACTTGTTGAAAAAAGCGAGCGCCCCGGCGGTATCGTGACTTTCCAGTGCATTGAGGCCGCGAAGGTTATAAAACTCGGGCCTTTCGCCATATCGGGACTGCACGACCGTGATGAAACTGTCGGCACTGCCGTATGCGCGAAGCGCCATCTCCAGCTGAATGATCTTCAGTCCCATGCCTATGGGCGAATCGCCCCTGTTGTAAACTTCGATGTAGTTACCCAGCGCCTTGTCCAGTTTTCCCCGGGACTCGCAGAGCGCCCCCAGATTGTAATAATCGGGAACCTCCTTTTTCGCAATGCTTTCAAGGGTCTTCAGCGTGGAAGCCGTATCCCCGAAATCGAGGTAAATCGTGGCGGCGAGCCGCTTTTCTTCGGTCGAGAGATCGGGGTTCCCCTTCTTTCCCACCAGGGTGGACAAGGCGATATCCGGCCGGCGGAGCTGGTAGTATTTCCCGGCAACGACTCCCCGCAGGAATCGCGAGCCGGGATCGAGTTCGTACGCCTTCTTATAGAGCCGGAGCGCTTCCCGGTCGTCATGGCGGCGATCGCAATCGATCGCCTTGACGTAATACTGTTCTGCCCCGGCTTTTCTGATCCGCCCGGCGGCCGTTTCGTTCGCTGCCGTTCCGCCGGTCAATCCGGGAGGGGAACAGAGCCCGGTAAGCAGGGCAAGCCCGCACAGCAAAAACCGGATATCCCGACAATGAAAGTTCATGCGACAGCCTCGCCCCGCGTTCTTGAATCGACCTGCGTCCTGCCGGAAATTCCGGCGATGCGGGATCGCTCCATTATTCTGATTTCGATACGGTAATCTGGACGGGCGAATCGAGAGGGATTCTCTCGCCCGGCGATATTGACTGGGAAACGACGATGCCCGGCGCCAGGGAGGGATCGCTCTTATAACTGATAGTTCCAACCTGCAGGCCGCTCTCCTCTAGTTTCTTTTGTGCCTCGGCGAGAGGATCGCCCACAATATTCGGCATCTCCACGCTCGTCGCCCGGGAGCCCCGGGAAACGATCAGGTCGATAGCTATCTCCCGCGACACCCTGGTACCGCAGGCGGGATTGGCAGCGATGACCTTATCTGCGCCGACTTTATCATTGAACTCTCTCCTGACGTCGCCGGGAGTGAATCCTGCTTTGCGCAGCTCGGTTTTGGCTTGCCGGTCGGTCATTGATTGCACGTTCGGAACGGTTGCCGTCTCCCCGCCCCTGCTGACAACAACGAGAATACGGCGTCCCTTCTTAACCCGTGCTCCCTCTTCCGGTATCTGACTGATAATCACGCTGTCCGGGACCCGGTCGCTGTATTCCCGCGACTTGATCTCGGTAAGGAGGCCGACATTGAAAAATTTTTCCCGTCCCTCTTCGAGGGTCAACCCGCAGACCGACGGTACCTTGACCGTCCCCCGCCCGATCCCCACAATTCCGGGCATGAGGATGACATCGACAAAGCACAGGGCCAGGACCACCGCAACCACGGCAATGCCGGCAGCGGCAGGAACGTAAACTTTCCACAATTTCTGCGCATGAACGCGCAGAGTGAAAGTGTACTCTTTATCGGGAATGTGCATGGGTTCGGCAGTTGTTCAAACTTAAAGGTTGTCCGGTCGATAGGGGATAAAAATAGTATTTCGCGGTGGAATTGATAAAATTGTTACTGCCTCGGGTGGGAAAACAGGACTTATATGCATTTTCAGTCTCTTTTCTATTACTTTCCCGCGCCCTGACTTTTCATATAAGCCTCCTTCATCTCAATCAAATTGCCTTGAATCTCCCGCGCAAGCGCGGTATCGCCGGACTGCAGCGCCAGTTCAAGTGCCTTGCCGGCTGCCTTCATGCCTCCGGGGAGATTTCCGCTCTGCAGAAATGCCTGACAGAGGTTATTGAGGAGGTCCATGGAGGCTGGCTCCGCACGGATCGCTTTCAGGTAGGCCCGGACTGCAAGGTCGGGCCGGTGGAGCTGCATGAATGCTCCGCCGAGATTATTATACGCCTGCGTATGCAGGGGGTTTATTTCCAATGCCCTGCGGTACTCATTGATCGCCTCGCCCGGCTTGCCGGACCTGAGCAGGGCATTTCCGAGGTTGTAGTGAACCAGTTCATCCTCATCGTTGAGTTCCAGTGCTTTCCGGTACCAGGCGATTGATTCTTCCGTCTTGCCCGCCTTCATCGATACCACGCCGAGGCCGTTTAAGGCATCGAAATCCCGGGGATCTAACGTTACCGCATCCTGATACCGCGCAATGGCTTCGTCGGTCCGACCGAGTTGGGTAAGGGCATTGCCGAGGTTGGTGATGCTTTCCGCATTATCCGGATTGATGTCCAGCGATTTGTCGAACCATGCCAGCGCCTCGTCGGTCCGGCCGTTATCAAGCATAATCGTGCCGAGATTGTTGCAGGCCATCCAGCAGGCGGGATTTTTTTCGAGTATCGTATGGTAGAGCGTCGGCGAATCGGCATACATGCGGCACTGGCGCCAGGTTAAAACCGCCAGCAATACAAGTATGACCCCGCACCCGGCAGACAGCGACAGCCTCATGCCCTTTGTCGCCTTTGCCCAGGCCGCAGCCGCCAGGGCCGACACGAAAACAATGGGGCCGAGACTCGCGAGGTTTACCCAGTGGTCGGCCACGAATGAGTAGCGGAATGCCCATTGGCTGATAAACCCCACCACCGGAACGAGCATAAATACAAAGTAAAGAAATACCGCCATTGGAGCGCGCGAGCGCGCTCGAAGCAGCCAGAGCGCCACTCCAAGGGCGAGCACGGCAAAGGGAAATGCATACTGCAGCACTTCCGCGGCATTGATGGTCCAGCGCGGATAGATGAAGATCAGGGGCGAGGGCCACGCGATCTTGCCGAGGTAGAACAGTATTCCCCTGCCGACAATGAGGAATCGCTCGGGAAGTGAAAATTCGAATTCGTACCCATGGGTGCCGACATACTTCCGTTCGACCCACATGGTGACGGCGCTGAAGAACAGTCCTGCCAGGAAAAACGGAATGAGGGGCAGGCAATCATTCTTCCAGGAGAGCCTCCCCTTTTTCCACCAGGCAATGACCAGCAGGACGACCGGGAGCGGGACGACCGATGTCTTGGATAACATGGCCAGGATAAACAGCAGGAGCGAGCCGGCCCGATACTTCCACTCCCGCTTAAGGTCGAATCGCAAATACAGCAGCAGGGAGCCGAGAAAAAAGACCATTGACAAGGAATTTTTAAGTTCCGTAATCCACGCCACCGACTCGACCTCGACCGGATGGAGCGCAAAAAGGGCTGCCGCGAGCCAGGCACCCGGCAGCTGCAGCGACCGGAGTAGTTTGACCAGCATGAACGCGGCAAGAACATGCAGCAGGATGTTCATGAGGTGGTACCCGGGCGTCGCGTTTCCCCAGAGATGGTACTCGACCCAGAAGAGGGTATGGGTTACCGGATAGTATTGCTCGGTGGCGCCGGGCTTTGTCCAGATATGCGCCAGTCCCTGCAGGGATTGGAGAGCCGGTTTGGTAATATGCTGGTCGTCGTCCCAGACCGGCTGGCCGTTCCAGGCCGGCTGGTAGGCGGCAAAGGCTGCGATAAAAAGAAGCGCTCCCAGGACCATATCTCGGGTCCGGGCATCAGATATCCATTTTTCCATGCCAAGTTCCTGACTCATGATTTTTCGCCGTTTTTTTGTTGCTTATTGAAAATACTACAGTTCGGGAGTTGGAGAGTTGGAGGGTTGGAGAAAAAAGATCACTGCTCAGGCGGAGAAACCAGGCAAGGCAATTTTTGTGGAGGTCACGATTTCGTAGGAGTACGGCGTGTTGTGCCCTCATGGCTCATGCAAATTCAAAAACACCTGAATCGGAGATTCAGGCCACATAATTTTAGAAAAAGAATGAAAGTTGAAGAATGAATTTCATTCGAGGCACGTCAAAAGGGCGACCGCAGGTCGCCCCTACGGAGGCAATTTGTACGATATCTTTTCTATGTTTTTTCTACCCTAACAGAGGGCGTTGCGGGGATAAAGACAGGCTTCAGGCTTCAGGAAAAAAAATCGAACCGCTCCTTTTTTTTGGCCTTTTAATGTGTTTTCTACCGAATGAAAGCCATTTTAAAATGGTTCCCCCACCAAGGGCATTTGATTTAACTTTATCCTCCGCGCCCCTACCAAGGCAGTAACTAAGTAGTTTTAAATTCTTATGACACGAACTGCCTTTCTCTCCTTCCCGATCCAATTCACCTGCATCATTCTCGCTGCACTTATCATGTCATTTGCTGAAATTATTTTTGCGGAAAATTCATGCGATTCGATGCGGGAAAGCAATCATGGAATTGAATTAAAGGCGGCTATAACTATTTCGGCGGAAGCCGATTTGCAGCAGCCCCGGACTTCCCTGCTTGAAAAAGATCTGTTTTTATCAACCTGGTGGGGAAATCACGCGGCATTCATTGCAGATTTTACCACAACAGGAATGATCATCAAGGGCGGCGGCAGCGAATGCGATCCCGTTTTCACGCTCTTCGGCGACAGGAATCTTGCAGGAGTTATCGGTTCTGCAATTGTATTCCATGCAGCGGAATCATTTCTTTCGTTTCAATTGTTTAAATTGGCGCACAAACAGCATGGCGCATGGCACTATATTTTAAGCACAGCGGCAACGGGTATAAATTCGTATCTCCTCGGCGTTCACACGGCGGGCACTATTAATAATGTAAATCAATACAATATTATTAAAAACAGGTAGAAAACACATCGGAAAAATGCAGTGAAATCGAGCCTACAGTATGCCATGACCTTATTACTAAGCAGTTCATAAGTATCCGCACATAAAACCGTTCGTGGTGAGCTTGTCGAACCATGAACGGCCTGTAATTATTGCTTGCCCTTCGACAGGCTCAGGGCGAACGGTCTTTGCCGGAGAACGTACTTATGAACTGATTAGTAACTCAGGGCTCTCTTCCAGCCGCCGGTTAATCGGCACAAGATTTGCCGAGATATCTTTGTTCGTTTCCCCGAAAATCAGCGTTTGAAATTTGACTTCGGATTCAGCATTTTTTAAATTTATTGTCGAGAGAGGTTTCCGTCCATCTTCCGGTCTTTCGGGAAGTCCCGGCCAACCACCTTGCAAAAAAGGAGCATGCCATGTCATTCCATTCCAGAATCCTGCAGGCGGTTTTGATTTCGACGTTCATTGCCGTCACCTTGTCATTTGGGCAGCCGACGCTGTCGACGCCTGCAAACGGCGCAGTTAACCAGCCACTGTCGGAAACCATCTCCTGGAACGCCCTGGGCGGCGCATCGAGCTACATGCTGCAGGTCGATATCAGCACCACGTTCTCCTCGCCGCTTATAAGCGAGAGCGGGCTTTCGGCGACCTCCGAGCTTATCACCGGACTGTCTGCCGGAAAGGTTACCTACTACTGGCGGGTCAATGCAACGGTCGGGTCGGCAGCCGGCGCCTGGTCGGCAGTGTGGAGCTTTTCGACGATCCCGAATATCCCGACCGCACCAACGCTGAGCACGCCGTCGAACGGAACAACGGGGCAATCGGTTCCGACACTCCTTGGGTGGAACGCCGACTCCGGGGCGGCCTCGTATACCCTGCAGGTGTCCATTTCTTCCGCTTTCTCGAGTTTCATTTACAATCAGAGCAATCTCACCGTTACCTCACAACAAGTTGCCGGATTCGCGGTTTCAACAACCTATTACTGGCGGTTAAGCGCAACCAATGCCGCCGGAACGAGCGCATGGTCAAGCGTGTGGAGCTTTGTGACGCCGGTCTATCCATCGACTGCTCCGACCCTCTCGTCCCCGGCCAACGGTGCCGCAAACCAACCGGTATCGCTCACCATGGTTTGGAATTCCGTGGCAAATGCCGCGGATTATACGATTGAAATAACCACCACCTCCGATTTTTCAACATCATTTGAACAGGGATTGAGCACCTCTCAATCGTTTGTTCCGAATACCTTTGCCTATGCCACGACCTACTACTGGAAGATCTTGGCGTTCAGCTCGAATGGCGACAGCCCCTGGTCGAGCGCATGGCACTTTACGACAGCCGTTCCGCCGCCGGTCGCACCGGTTCTCTCCCAGCCCGGCAGCGGTACCGGCAACCTTGGAACTTCGGTGACACTCAGCTGGAACACCGTGACCAATGCGGCATCCTATGCAGTGCAGGTTTCCACGTCCACGACATTCGCGAATTTTGTCGTCAATAAAACCGGCATTGCAAACCTCACCTCGGTGGCGACCGGGCTTGCCCTCAACACCACTTATTACTGGCAGGCGAACGCAACAAATTCCAGCGGAACCAGCGCATGGTCGGGCGTCTGGAGTTTTTCGACGGTAAACGGCATACCTGCCGCGCCAACGCTCCTGTCGCCGACTAATTCGGCAATTACCTCCCTGACCCCGACCTTCTCCTGGGGCCTGGTTATCGGCGCAACCTCCTACGGTTTGCAGATCTCCAACGTGAGCAATTTTGCAACCACGGTTTTCAGCCAGACCGGTCTCGCTGCAAACACTCTTAAAGATAGCCTCGCCTCCGGCATTTATTACTGGCGCGCCAACGCCTCAAATGCAGGCGGCACCAGCGCATGGTCGAACGCCTGGCTCTTTGCCGCTACGCCGGTTTCGGTTCTCTCAGCAGGGGAAAAGTCGATCCTCCCCTACGCGCGGATAGAGACAGGGATGCTGACCTATGGCCTTGCCCGGCAGGCGCCGGTCAGCATAGCGCTCTATACGGTAAGCGGCAGAAAGATCCCGCTCCTCGATCAGATGCAATCCGCAGGGAGCTACCGGATTTCTCTTAAAGGATTTAAACTCTCGGACGGTCTGTATATTGTTCGATTCAAGGCAGGGGATATAGAAAGGGAAATGGCGGTACCGCTGACGCCATAAGGCAAGTCGGCAAATACTTCAGCGGGGCCTCTTTTCCGGCTGTTGCCCCGTTATGGGTGGCAGCCGGTTTTTTATTTCTATTAATCGATTACCAATCTTATAACTGCCCTATGCTATTGCATTTTCACTTTAAAGATACCTGCGTATTTGATTCCACTCGGTACCGTTCGCCGTGCTTTTAACATTCACAATTTCTGAGGCGGGTCCCCGTATCCCGGCCTTCTATTGTGCAAGGATGCTGTCGATTATGGGTCCCAGCCTGCCGCTTAACTTATCGGCGCCGGTCGGGCACAGATGGTCGTAATCATGTGCATCCGCGTCGGTGTAATCATGGTTTCCGCCCAAATGCGCATCATATACATGGAAATAGGGGTAAACCTGTTGTAATGAATCGAGCTGTGCAATGACCTTCTGGCCGGTTTGCAAAGAAGGGCCGTATCTCCCGTATAAATTGAAGTTTCTGTAATAAGGGCTTTCAGGAAAACTGATTGCAAGCAAATGTATCTGGTGTGCCGATAATGCCTGGATGATCGCAATGAGAGAATTCAGGTTACTTTGGTAATTTGTTTGATTAATCGTCCAATTGGTGTCCGCATTGGACATATCCGGGGTCGGTCCTCCCCATCCGCCGCATGAATCCGGCCATTCACCCAAAGTATCCAATCCTCCTGCGGCAGCCCAATCGGGATAGGTCGCAGCAGTCACTGCGGCAATAAAGCCCGCCGGAACACCGCTCTTCCAGAAATTATGATTTCCGTCATAAACGAATCCCTTTGAGGAACCGATTGAATTGGACCACCAGGTGGTGGAGGTTTCGCCGAGGGGATTTGACAAGGATCCGAAGGGGATGGAAAAACCGATAAGCCGTATGCTTGGCGCATGCGGAATAGCATAGTCCTGAATTAAATCTGCCAAGCCCAACAATCCGAAATTCGGATAGCCTATTGAAAGCGACTGATGCCCGGTAAATAATTTATTGTCAATTCCGGCCTGAACCCAGGAACTCCCCAGGAACAGCAAGTCTATCGCAGATTGACGTCTCCAGAAGAAGTGCAATCCGAAAGCAATCGCGGATTGACCTACTTCAATGGAAGGATCGTCATATAAGCCGATGCTGTCCATCGCCAGGTTGAACTGGGTTGAAAAAATGGGTCCGGTCCACAAATAGGGTTCCTCCAATTCATAGCCGGATAAAATGGGCGTTGCGATACGCTTATTCAAGTCAATCACATAGACGGTGTTATCCTGCCCGGACGCCAGTTCGCCGCAGGCAACGGCGAACTGCGATTGATTGGACCATTTCGGGAAATCCCAGGAGTTTTCATTGGCGGGGCATCGCAGATAGTTTGTTACAGAATCCAGATACGACGAAACAAAAAGGTACTGGTGAATTCCATAGCTGCAGCCGGTAATCGAGCTGGTCGTGCTGCAGCCGAAATCAAGGAAAAGACAACGGGGAGCACTCCCCGTATCCGGTGCCATCGAGGCATTGCAGGCCTGTGATGAAGCTGATTGGTCTTTGCCATTGTTCGGATAGCAGAAGAGTTGTTTGGCATTCCCCTGCACGGGGCTCATCAGAAGGCCGGGATAGGAAGTTACCACGAAACGACCATCCAGTGAAATACCGTCATGATAGCTTCCGTCGGCAATGAGCAGCTGAGGCGCCCCAACCGGTAATCCGTTGCTTACCTTTTGCACGAAAGTTCCACTCGAGTTCCAGAGCGATGTGTTGTTCGAGGTAGATGAGTTTGTAAACACGATATCGGTGTCACCGGTGGAGGGATTCACCCAGAAATGCGGCAGGTATGCAGAATCGGCCGCTATCCATGAAATGGGCGAATTCAGAGAGTCTATGCACCGGATACTGATCCGGGAAGGACCCGAAATTCCCATGCCCGCACTGCAATAGGCCACATACGATCCATTAGGGGATACAACCGGGTAATTGACTGCTCCTACGTCGGTGTATTGCTGTACAAAGGGATGGCTTGTACTGAAATCGACGACACATAAGGTCCGTATGGATCCGGTGACATTGACAAAAACAACCTTCGAATACCCCGTGCCGAGCATCGACGCCATGGAATCCTGTGCGATGCCGATGGTGACGGCATTAAGGGCCGTATCCGTGGGCTGGGCACTGATAAACTGCCCATTCGGAATCGGGCCCCGGGCGCACCGGAAACCCACGTAGTTGCAGGCTGCGGAAAGGACCGTGGGATAGATCAGCGACCGGCGAGACGGTCGCAGATATTGATAATCGAAATCAAAAGAGCCGCCCTTGATCACCTTTTCGAAATTGGCATCAGGCTGCGGAGCGCCCAGAGAATTGGTAATCGGCTTACCGTTGTACGGGCCCTTCCAGTCGTTGGTCCACTCAAATACATTGCCGGCCATGTCGGAGAAGCCCAGTTGGTTCGTAAGCCTCCGGTAATCCCCGT
>PLTF01000016.1 GCA_003164335.1 Fibrobacterota bacterium | reverse complement strand
ACATCGCCTTCCCCTTCCGCTGGAAAGGGTGTGCCTGAAGACGCGTGCTTTTCGCGGCTTCAGGCCAGGGGAAACCGCCGTAGGCGGTTTCCCCACCAAATTAAACCGTTCATGGTGAGCCTGTCGAACCATGAACGTCCAAATTTCCGGTACTCGCCCTTCGACAGGCTCAGGGCGAACGGTGATTGCTGTAACTTACTTATGAACTGAAAAGTAACTCAGCGGATTTTTCCCAGCAGCCGCAGCAGGCCGTCGAGAATGGCCCAGGGGTGCGGCGGGCAGCCGGGAATGAAAAGGTCGACCGGGAGTACCGCGCCCGCTCCGGACAGGGTTTCGGCGCGCCCGGCAAAGAGGCCTCCGGAAATCGCGCAGGCTCCCGAAGCTATGACGATCCGGGGTGCGGGGGTCGCCTCCCAGGTTTTCCGCAGTGCAAGCTCCATGTTCCGGGTCACCGGGCCGGTAACGAGCAGGCCGTCGGCATGACGCGGTGAGGCGACGAACTGGATGCCGAACCGGCTGATATCGAAGACGGGGGTATTCAGGACGTTGACATCGGCCTCGCAGGCATTGCACCCCCCGGCGCTGACCTGCCGCAGCCGCAGGGATCTCCCGAAGATGCGGCGCATGGCTGCAGAAAGCGCATCGGCCTTCCGGTATGCCCCGGCACGGCTCAGGAGTAAATCCTCCCGCTTCCGGACCGCAAGCCGGTGATCGGTCGAAAAACCGACCGCGCCTTTCGGGCACTGCCGTTCGCACGAACCGCAGAAGATGCATTTACCGAGGTCAAGGGCGGGACGCCCGTTGTCGGGCGCAAAGCAGCCGGTGGGGCAGATTTTTTCGCATGCCCGGCACCCTGTTTCACACCGCGAAAAATCGACGGAGGGCAATCCCCTGAATCCTCCGGGAAGGGGAGGATTCGGCACCGGGTACTTTGCCGTGCGAAAACCCTGGGCGAGCCGTGTTCGAATGATGTTCAGCACCGTTGGGCTCCTTTACAGGTCGAATCCGCAATAGGAAAGGTTGAAGCTCTTGTTGCAGAGCGGGAAATCCGATATCCGGCCTTCGCGAAGAGCGAGCGCCAGGCCGAACCAGTTGTGGAAGGATGGATCCACGATCTTGTAGTGAGCGAACCGGCCCGCTCCATCGGTCAGGGCGACATGGCAGATCTCGCCGCGCCACCCTTCGACGAGCGAAATTGCCATGGAATCCGGCGACGGCTGTCCGCAATCCTTGACTTTGTCGCCTTTATGCGCCTGGGACAGCTGTGACAGGAGGAATTCGCCCGAAGCCGCAACCTCGCGCCACCGGACAAATGCCCGGCCGAATACATCGCCGCTGTCGTGGGTCGATACCGGAATCTGGGCAAAGCGGTAAAACCCGGAAGCATGATCCTGGCGGATATCACGGGTTAAGCCGCACGCGCGCGCCGCAGGCCCCACGAGTCCGACCGTATCGGCAATTTCACGGGGTAAAGTGCCGGTATGGGCAAACCGCGCCATCACCGACGGTTCCTTCCAGAGCAGCCCGGTCGCGGTTGAAAAAGCTTCGAGGGCGTTCCCGAGCCGGTCAATGAGCTCCGCGGCCATTGCCTCGTCAAGCGTGAAGCCGACCCCGCCCGGCACGACGGCGCCCCTGCCGAACCGGTTACCGCACAGCAGTGCGGTCATGTTGAGGAAATCGCCGCGCAGTCTCCCGCAGTATGCCATGGTGGGAAGAAAGCCGATATCACCCGCGAGTGCGCCGAGATCGCCGGTATGGTTGGCGCAACGCTCCAGTTCGATGAGCAGGCAGCGGATGCGATCGGCAGAGGCCGACGGGGTCATGGCGTAGAGTGACTCCACGATCCGGCAGTAGGCGGTCATGTGCCCGGCCGTGGTGTCTCCCGCGATCACCTCCATCTGGAAAGGTGTTTCCGTAAATGGGCCGCCGCGGAGCGTGCGCTCGATTCCCCGGTGCTGGTACCCGAGCGAGATTTCGAGGTGGTGCACCGTTTCGCCCCGGCACTGGAAGCGGAAGTGGCCCGGCTCGATGACTCCGGCGTGTACCGGGCCGACCGCGACCTCGTGGAGCTCATTGCCGGCAACCCTGAAAAACTCCAGGTCGCCGATTGAAGAGCCCTGCTTTCCCGCCGCTATTCCGGGAAAACGAACCGGTTTGAGCCAGGGGTGACCCTCGGGATACAGGCCGGACTGCTCGTAAATCTCCCGCTCAAAGAGGTGGAGCTGCGGAAAACGGGGGGTAAGCGATGTGAACCGTCCTGTCGGCGCAGTGCCCCGTATGGCGTAGAGACGGCCTTCGGCATCGTCTGCGCACACGGCATAAAGATGCTTCTCTCCCGCCTCGCCCGCAGCGAAGAAGGAACAGGCCCGCTTCCCTTCCGCAAGGAGGCCGGCAAGCGCATATGTAAACTCTTCACCCGCAAAATCCGGCAGCTCCCCGAGTGGGAGGGTCTGCCCGTTGAAGATGCAGGGAATGCCGGTTCTCATGGAGCCATCCCCTTTTCGACGACACCCGCGGCGGCATTCAGGAAGTGCGATACCGGGGAGGGGATCCAGAGCCCGAGGGCGACGAGGACGATCAGGCAGCCGATGACGATCCCCGCGTCGGCGATGCGGATCTTTTCCGGCGGGCGGTTGGCGGCGTTATTGGCACCAAGCGAAACCCGCATTGCATGCCTGAGCGCACTGACGAAAACGGCAAGCGCGCAAAAAAGAAACAGCGCGACGGTCACGAATCGACCGCCAAGAAACGCCGCCTTCACTATTAAAAATTCGCTCATGAATACCGAAAAGGGGGCGACCCCGATGAGCACGAGTATCGAAATGAAAAACGCCCCACCCCACAGCGGCAGGCATGCGGCGGCGCCGTTTATTTCCTGCATATCGCGGGTATCATAGCGCCGGCCGATATGGCCCGCCGAGAAAAAGGCGAGCACCTTTGAAAAGGAGTGGTTGACCGTATGCAACAGCGCGGCGAAGGTTCCGAGGCCGCCGATGCCGAGGCCTATAGCGATAATTCCCATATGTTCGACACTGCAGTAGGCCAGGAATCTTTTCATATCGCGCTGGACCGGAATAAAGACTGCGGCGAAGATGAGCGAGGTGAGGCCGAATAACAGGATGACCGACCGTGCCGCGCCGCTCTTCCCGAGAGCCGCCTCGGCAATGGGCAGGTAGCGCATGATGCAATAGAGGGCGCAGTTGAGCATGACGCCGGAAAATACCGCGGACACCGGCGTCGGGGCCTGGCTGTGGGCATCCGGGAGCCAGGTATGCAACGGGGCGAGGCCCGCTTTGGTGCCGAATCCGACCACGACGAAAATGAAGGCGAGGAGCATGACTTTCGCCTTGAGGAGCCCGGCATGCGCGCAGAGGCCCGTGAACAGGAAGACGCTCTGTCCCGGAGGGAAGCCCCGTGCTGCAGCCACGGTGAGCAGCGTGCCCATGAAGGCGAACACGATTCCCACCGAACAGACGAGTAAATACTTCCACATCGCTTCGAGCGAGAGCGGATTCCCGTCGGTCAGGATGAGGAAGGCTGAAATGAGCGTCGTCGCTTCGAGCGCTACCCACATGATGCCGATGTTGTTCGAGACTATCACCAGGAGCAGCATTGTCTGGAAGCCCTGCCAGAGCATGCAGTATCGCCGCATGAACAGAGGCGTCATGATGGGGCTCTGCGGCTTGAAATAGCCGCCTGCATAGATCGCGGTCATGAAAAAAATGCTATTGACGAGAAATATATGGAATAGCGAGAGCGCATCGATGAGAAAGGTGCTGCCGCACACCGTGAACGGTCCGAAGCCATGGAGATGCAGGGTGAGCGGGATGCCGGCTGCAAAGGCGGCGCACGAGGAAAGAACCGGGGCCCTGAGCATGCGGCGCGGGTCGCGGATAAGGAGGCAGAGCGCTGCGCCGGCGGCCGGGAGCGCGATCATGCCGATGAGCCATGCTGCGGGTGACATCATCGGGTAAGCCTTTCAAGCGATTCGATGGCAATGGTATCATGCTCTGCATGGATATAATGCACGGCAATGACCATGATGAAGACCCCGACGAGCATATCGAGGAGCACCCCGAGCTCGATGAGGAGCGGCTGGAATGATGCGATGGAGAGCCCGAGGATGAAGGCCGAATTTTCGAAGACCAGGTAGCCGATCACCTGTCCGACGACGCTTCGTCTCGTGACGATGAGGAAGAGGCCGATCGCTGCGGTCGCGATGGCGCTCGACACCTGGTAGGGCGAAACCATCGCTGCCGAAAGGTTCAGACTGCGTGCCGCATAGAAGGCAAAACCGGTGATGACGAGCCCGAAGGTTATGGACAGCGAGGGTCCGGCAGCAGCCGGAGACTCGCGGGTTGCGGAAACGCCGCGCAGGGCGCGGAAAAGGAATTTCGGAATGGCAATACCCTTGACCGCTGCGCTCATCGCGACGAGAACGACGGTGTGGATGGTCCCCGGGCTGTCGGGCAGGAGGAGCGGCAGCGCGCTGAGCAGTATTCCCTGCGCTGCTACGCCGCGGATCATCGCGGTCAGGCGGTTCGTGCCGAGCAGGTAGAGATTGCAGACGACAATCGACAGGGAGACCCAGGCGAGAAGATCGGTTTTCAGCATGAGCGTCTCCCGGTCATCCGATCAGCACTCCGGTGACGCTGATGAAAAAGCCCATGAGCGCGATAACGCCGGCGCCGAAGAGCAGTTGCGGTACTTTTACAAGACGCAAGCGTGCCATGACCGACTCAACCGCGCCGATGCCGATCGCTAAAACTGCGACCAGGCAGAAAAATACGGGGATTTGCCAGAACTTGCCGGGATGAAAAAGCGGCATCAGGATCCTGGCCAGCAGGACCGCGAAAAGCCACAGCTTGATTGCCGCGCCGTATTCCAGAAGCGCCAGCCCGGAGCCGCTGTTGTCGAGGATCATTGCCTCATGGATCATGGTAAGTTCAAGGTGCGTTGTCGGATCGTCGACCGGTATCCGTGAATTCTCGGCCAGCAGGAGTATGAAAAGTGCGGCTGCGGTCAGTACGGTAGTGACCGGCGCGGTCATGGCCGCCTGCGGAGCCAGGGGGGCCGACAGTGCAAGTCCTAAACTTTCGGTACCGTGCGTACGGAGCACATTCAGGAGGCAGAGAAAGAGCGCCGGCTCGGCGAGTGCGCTGAAAAATGCTTCCCTGCTTGCGCCCATGCCTTCAAACGCCGATCCGGTATCGAGCGCGGAGAGGATGAGAAAAAATCGGGCAAGGGCAAGTAAATAGAGCAGGAGAATGAGGTCGGCAATGCCGAAGTTCAAAGAGGCGTTGCCCAGTGCCGGCACGAGGCAGGCTGCAGCCAGGGTGGAACCGAAAATGACCACCGGAGCCGCCTTGAAGACCCACGAGGTGGTGGTGCTGAAAACGGATTCCTTGTTGAACAGGCGGAAGAGATCGTAGTAGGCCTGGAGGAGCGGCGATCCGGTCCGGCCCGCGAAAAGCGCCTTGGTCCGGTTGATGATCCCGGAAAGGAGCGGCGCAAAGAGCAGCGCCAGGAATAGCGAGGAGAGAATCGCCTTCATAGAAAAAACTTCCAGATGATAACCGCGCAGAGCGTGATCGCGATATAGGCGACATAGAGACCGCTTTTTCCGTTCTGGAACCAGCGCAGCAGGGAGAACGCACGGTCGAGCCGGCGGGCTGCCGGTGAGTAAACGGCGGTAAGGTACCAGTCATTGACCGAGGAATGGAACGATCGGCTGGCGGGCGGGAACAGTTCGTCCTCCGGCTTCAGTTCGGTTCCCCCGAGAAGCCTCGCGAAGTAGCCGGTAATGGGGGCGGCGAACGAGGAGGCCGTATACTGCATCGAGGGCGCCGGCTTGATATATCCACAGTCCCAGGTGACGGTTTTCCGCGGCTTTGCCCTGGGACGGATAATCCTCACGATGAATGCACACACAAGCGTTCCGGCGAGGATACATCCCAGGGCCAGGGTTACCTTTCCGGCGAGCGAGATCAGGGGGGGCCCGAATGCCTTGCCTGAGAACCCAGCAAAAGGCAGGGCAACCTGCACGACTCCCGGCATCACGAGGACGGCGGCAAGACCGATGAAAAGGCAGGCGCAGGCGAGAATGGCCATGGCACCGAGCATGGGAGAGGGGACTTCACTCCGAGCCGGGCGCGGCTCGCGCGGTTCGCCGAGGAACACCATCCCGAATACTTTGGTAAAGCATGCCGCGGCAAGGCCGCCGGTGAGCGCGAGGCTGAGCACTGCCGCAAGGCAAGACACAGCAAGGCCGGTAGTTGTCGGGTGCAACGTGCCGTCGATCGCGCCGGAATAGATCAGAAGCTCGCTCATGAACCCGTTGAAGAACGGCAATCCGCAAATGGCAATCGAGCCGCCGAGGAACAATACAGCGGTTACCGGCATGGTCCGGATGAGTCCGCCGAGGCGATTGAGATCGCCGGTCCCGGTTTGCCTGATGACCGCCCCGGCTCCCAGGAACAGCAGGGATTTGAAGAGCGCATGGTTCGCGACATGGAGCAGCGCTCCGGCCATGCCAAGCAGCGCCAGTTGCGGCATGCCGCAAGCCGATCCGAGGACCGCAATCCCGATCCCGAGCAGGATAATGCCGATATTTTCAACGCTGTGGTAGGCAAGGAGCCGCTTGAGGTCGTGCTGGCTGATGGCAAAGAGCACGCCGAGAATGGCGGAAAGCGCGCCGAGGCCGATGAGGAGTACTCCCCACCACGCCTGAACGGGCTGCAGCATGGAAAGTATGCGCAGGATCCCATAGATCCCCATTTTTATCATGATGCCCGACATCAGCGCGGACACATGGCTTGGCGCTTCGGGATGGGCGAGCGGCAGCCACACATGGAAGGGAATAAACCCCGCCTTGAGCCCGAACCCCACAAGCGCCAGCAGGAAAATGAGGCTTGCCCCCGCTGCGCCGAGCCTGCCGCAGTGCCAGGCGCCGAAATCCAGTGATCCGGGAGACAGGGGCCCGGCAGTTGCCGAAAGAGAGAAAAACAGTGCAAAAATGAAGGCTGTTCCGATATGGGCGGTAACGAAGTAAATCCATCCCGCGCGCAATGCCTTTGGTTTTTTTCCGTCCGAGATGACAAGGAGAAACGAGGAGAGCGACATGATCTCCCAGGCAAGCAGGAAGAACACCGCATTGCGGGCGATCAGCACGCCGGTCATCCCGGCCGCAAGCAGGCTGAAATAGAACCAGTGGAATCGTCCGGCGTCATGCCCCTCCAGGTACCGCGGCCCGTAAAATGCGGAAGCGGCGGTCAGGAGAAAAAGCGGCAGCAGGAAAAAACCGGTCAGCGAATCGATGCCGACAAGCAGGGCGCCGGAAGGCATTGACCAGGGGAAGAGCTCCATCGTCGAATCGATCGCCACGCTTTTGAAATGCACCAGGACATAAACAAATAGGCAGAGGGCCGATGCGCCGATGATGGCCGGGACAGCTGCCCGGCCCCGCGTTTTGTGGAGAAAGATCGAAAGAACTCCGGCGGCAAGAATAATGGTAATGCAGGCGACGACGACCGGGATCACAGGCTGCTCATTTCCGGCCCGCATCATTCAGCCTGGCTTCGCAGGCGGCAAAGGCTGCGGTAATCTGCTGAGCTGTCGAAGAGCGATTGACGATTTTCCGCAGCTCCGGGAGGTGGAGCGCGAAGCCCAGGCGGGAGAGGAGGTGCAGGTGCGAGCGTACCGTGGGCGTCATCAGGGTAAAGACGGTATCCACGCCCTGGCCGTCAAGCGCGCCGAAATCGACCGGATGGTCGAGAAAGCACAGCGAGAGCACCGGGCTGCCGATGTGGAAAACTATCGGGTTGCGCACGTGCGGTATCGCGATGCGGTCGCCGATGGCGGTGGTGCCCAGATTTTCCCGGGCGAGGAGCGCCTCGGCGAGAAAATCGCGGTCAATGTCTGCCGGGAGGGGCATGACATTGACAATGGATCGAAGAAGATTCTCCTTGTCGCTGCCCGGAAGGCTATAGTGGATGCCGCCGGCTGCCAGGCTGTCGGTCAGCGACGGCATATCGCTCCCCGCCGCGATCTCTTCGGAAAAGAGATCGTGGGAAACCTTGATCTTGCGCTCGGTTGCCCACTCCAGGAGTTCTACCCGGTTGAACCGGTAGCTCTGGCCGATTTTATAGGCCGGAATCTCCTTGCCGGATATCCAGCGGTACACGGTTTTTTCCGATACGGCGAGGTAGCGGGCAACTTCTTTGACATCCAGCATCATGGCGCGGCGTCGCTCCCCGACTTCGCGTCGCTGCCGGACATGCCCTGAAGAACCTTTTCGCTCTCGCGGAACTTCTTCATCAGAATCTCGGAAATCGTGCGCAGTACCACAAAAATATCGCGGTCTCGGACCGAATAGAAAACAGCGGTTTTCTCGTTTCGTGAGGAGAGAATGCCGGCCTGGCGAAGTATGGATAGGTGCTTGGAGAGGCCGGATTGCTCGATACCGAGCTTGGCGACCATTTCACCGACCGAGGCTTCCCGGGTCTTCAGGTACTCCAGGATGGCGAGACGCGAGGGGTGCCCCAGCGATTTAAGAAGATCGGCCTTGATCTTGAACACTAGCTCTTCTCCGGTCATTAATGCTCCCATGACAATATGAATATAGGTTCATAATATAAAATATTGATGGGTAATTTTCAAGGGGCGGAATCTAAGTGCCTTTGGTGGGGGAACCGCCTGCGGCGTTTCCCCCTGGTCGGAGCCGCGCAAAGCCGCGTCTCCGACTCACCCACTCCCGCAACGCTCACATTAGGTAGAAAACACACTGGAAAAGCGGAAA
>PLTF01000078.1 GCA_003164335.1 Fibrobacterota bacterium | reverse complement strand
GGGTCTTTGGCACACCCTTTCCAGCAGGGGGCCGAAGCTATGCCCGCCTCTGGCGGGCGCTCTCGGCCCCCCGCAACGCCCCCATAGGGTAGAAAGAACTCATTAAAAGACTTTAAAACATCCTTTGCAATATTTTTCCTGTTTTTTCTACCTAAGGTGAGCGTTGCGGGAGGGGGAAGGCGTCTGCAAAAGGCAGACATCGCCTCCCCCTTCCGCTGGAAGGGGTGTGTCGGAGACGCGGCTTTGCGGGGCTATAGTATGGTCCCAACTCTTCCCTTCCACCCTCCTCACCCGCTTTCCTTCCCGTATTTTTATTCCTTTAAATTTATTCGTAAAGCTCCCCAGCCGTATCATTTCTTTCCCCGCCGTTCCCGGTAACGATTCCGGATCGAACCCCTCCCCTGCGGCAAACAGCAATTCGTACTCCTCACCCCCATGAAGTGCCCATTCCTGCCATCGAGTGCCGAGTTTTTCCCCCAGTGCAATCATTGACAATGGAGGGCGCAGGTTTTCAAGCGAAAGTTCAAGACCGAGCCTGTTTTCATGGCAGAGCGTGGCAGCGTCCTTGGAGATGCCGTCCGAGAGGTCCATCATGGCATGGACATCGGCGCATGCGCCCAGGAGGATGCCGAGGCCGACGGGCGGATCGGGGATAATGTGCGCATTCGATAGCCCCTGAAAACGCTTCGGCAATTTTTTGCGTCCATAACATTCGATCGCCGCAAAGCCCGCAGCACTCAGGCCGGGGAAGCCGGTGAGCCAGAGCGAATCTTTGTTGTGAATCCCGGTGCGGGTGAGGGGCCTGCCGCCATCGGGCGCGCGACCGATGAGGGTGATGCCTATTGTCCAGCACGGGCCGCCGGAGAGATCGCCGCCAATCAGGCGAAACCTCCACTTCCTGCACGCCCGGCCAAAGCCGCGGTAGAGAGCTTCGCACTTGCTTTGAAGCGTTCGCTCGCCCGAAGGAAACACGAGCTGCACCAGGGCCGCTTCGGGCAGGGAGGCCATTGCGGCGCAGTCGCTCACATTGGCGGCCATCGAGCGGAAGCCGATCTCCTCGAAACTCATGGAATCGGTCGTGAAATGGACATTCTCCACGGCAATATCGGCTGTAAAGACCAGCCGTTCGTTTCGAGAGCAGAGACGGATTGCGGCGTCGTCTCCAAGGGTCAAGGGGTAAGGCTTTCCCGTTGCCGCAGCCCGGCCGAGGATTTTTCCGAGACTATTAAGAAGCTTGTATTCCCCGGAGGGATAATTATTAGTTGCCATATTGTTTTTGTAGCAGAACCGCAAAGGCAAAACCGTTCACACGTACATGGATTTAAGTAATAGCAATTTCGTGTTTGCGCGCCTTTGACCTCACCCCGGCGCGAAACGCGCCACCCCTCTCCCACAAGGAGAGGGGATAGACATAGCGTAATCGGCATTGCCGAAAATCATGTTTCTTTTGTGTTTTCTACCTAATGTGAGCNNGGGCGAGCGTTTGCCAAAGGCAAACGTCGCCGCCCACTCCCGCAGGAGGGGGTGTGCCGGAAGACCCGCTTTGCGGGGCTTCCGGCCAGGGGGAACCGCGCTCAGCGCGGTTCCCCCACCAAAAAAGCCTGCAACTGCCACCCCCCCCCGCCTGCATCTAAGCATTATTATATATATTTTTCCGATCATGAAATTCTACGCCGACCTGCATATCCACTCGCAATACTCGCGGGCAACGAGCAGCCAACTCTCGCTCGAACACCTGCACGCCTTCGGAGGAATCAAGGGCATCAGGGTTGTCGGGACGGGCGATTGCCTCCACCCTGCGCGGCTCGCCGAGTGCCGGGAAAAGCTTAAGGATGAAGGAACCGGGCTCTTCCCGCTTAAGAAAAAGTTTGCAGCCGAAGCCGCCGCCCTGGCGCCGCAAGGCCGCAGCGGCGATGTCCGGTTCATGCTGACCGTGGAGATATCGAGCATTTACAAGAAGTCAGGGCGCGTCCGCAAGGTGCACAACGTCGTCTGCCTTTCCTCGATTGACGCCGCGGACAGATTGCGGGTCCGGCTCGGAAAAATCGGCAACCTGAACGCGGACGGGCGGCCGATCCTCGGGCTCGACTCGCGGGACCTCCTCGCCATTGCGCTTGAAGCCGACCCCGCCGCGATCCTCATCCCGGCGCACATCTGGACGCCCTGGTTTTCGGCGCTCGGGTCGAAGAGCGGCTTCGATTCGATCGAAGCGTGTTACGGCGACCTGACGCGCCATGTTTACGCGGTCGAGACCGGCCTCTCGTCGGACCCGCCCATGAACAGGCGGCTGACAAGCCTCGACCCGTTCGCGCTGGTCTCCTTCTCCGACGCGCATTCGCCTGCAAAGCTCGGGCGGGAGTGCACGATCTTCGATACCGACCTCTCCTATACGGCAATTTACAAAGCCCTATCCGGAAAAGGCAATCCCGGGCTTGAAGGTACCGTCGAATTTTTCCCCGAAGAGGGCAAATACCATGTCGATGGCCACCGGAAGTGCGGCGTCCGGTATTCCCCCCGCGAAACCATGGCCGCGCAGGGCCGCTGCCCGGTTTGCGGCAGGCAGCTCACGGTCGGGGTGCTGTCCCGCGTCGAGGAGCTTGCCGATCGGACAGAGGCCGCAGCACTGAAGCTCGTAAAGCGCTATACAAGTCTGATCCCGCTCAGGGAGGTTATCGCCGATTCGCTCGACTGCGGACCTGAAACCAAGGCAGCGACGATAGTATACGACAGGCTTATTGGTGAGGTCGGCACCGAGTTTTCCATTCTGCTCGATGCGCCGATTGCGGAAATTGCCCTTGCGGGAGGAGAAATAGCAGCCGAGGGGATACGGAGGATGCGCAAGGGTGAGGTAAGGATAAATCCGGGGTTTGACGGGGAGTTCGGGACTATAGAGCTTTTTGCCGAAAATGAAAGGATTAAAGCAAAGACCAAGTCAAAAGCAAAGGCAAAATGAGCCGATAAAATTCGTTATTCAACCCTTGTCGTAATTTCCTCTTCGGTCAAAAAACATGCCGGGTCTTCGGCCCATACGTCGCCGTGCACCGCCTCGGCCCTGACGCGAAAATTGCCGTTGCAGATGTCCTGCCAGACACACCGCGCGCAGCGGCCCTTGAGTAATGGCCTTCGGTCCTTGAGGCCCGCCATGAGCTCGTTCGATGTGTCGGTCCAGATCGCGCCAAAAGGCCGGTCCTTGACATTGCCAAAAATGTGGTGGCGCCAGAACTGGTCGGCATGCACCGCTCCGTCCCAGCTCACGCAGCCGATGCCGACGCCCGAGCCGTTGCCGCCGTTCATTTTGAGCAGGTCAAGAACCGCCCCGGCCCGGGGCGACCCTTCGCGCTGCATGCGGAGGTAAAGGTGCACCCCGTCGGCGTGATTATCGACGGTTAAAACCTCCACGGGGATGCCGCGGGCATGCAAATCGGCCGTACGGTCGATGATGGTGTCGAGGGTTTTTCTGCTCGTCGCCGCATCGAGGTCCTCGTCGCGCAGCCTGCTGCCCCTCCCGGCATATACAAGGTGATAAAAACAGACGCGCGGGATGTTCTCCTCTTCGAGCAGCCTGAAGATCCCCGCTATTTCGCCGACGTTTTGCTTGTTTATGGTGAAACGGAGCCCGACCTTGATACCCGCTTTCCGGCAGGCGCGAATGCCTGCGAGCGCCTTGTCAAAAGCTCCGGCGACCCCGCGGAAGCGGTCGTTCACCGCGCGCAGGCCATCGATGCTCACGCCGACGTACGAGAGGCCGATTTCCTTCAGTTCGGCGGCAACCCGATCGTCGATGAGTGTGCCGTTTGTAGAGACCACCGCCCGCAACCCGGCGGCGCGCGCCCGGCGGATGAGCGGCAGCAGATCGGGCCTCATAAGCGGTTCCCCGCCGGAGAATAACAGCACCGGCACCTTGAATTCCCCAAGGCCGTCAATGAACGCGGCTGCTTCGTCGGTGGAAAGCTCTCCTGCGTAGTGCTCGTTGCACGAATGCGAATAGCAGTGAACGCACCGAAGGTTGCATCGTCGGCCGGCATTCCATACCACGACCGGCTTCTTATCGATGGAAAATTGCAACAAATGCGACGGCATTCTTCCCGAGTTGCGTTCGTACCGCAAGACATCCGAGGGCTCGACGGTCCCGCAGTATAGTTTTGAGATTCCTATCATGGATTGAAGAACCCCTCAATTGCTGCAACCAGTCCTGCAATGGTGTACGTGCGCGCTTCGACGAGCGGCACGATGCCGTGGCTTCTTATGGTTGCCGACGTGATGGGCCCGATGCTCGCCGCCCTGAGCGAGGAGGCGACCTGTGAAAATTCCTCGCCGGTGAAAAGGGCACAAAAATTCTCGAACGTTGATGAGCTGGAAAAGGTGATGAGGTCATACTCCTTACGCAAAACCGATTCGATGACTGCGCGGTCACTCTCCTGCGGACGGTGCGCGGTGTACGCGGTCGCGACCGTCACCGAGGCGCCCCATGCCGTGAGCGTCTCGGGAAGGATGTCGCGCGCCTTTTTCGCGCGCGGCAGCAGCACCCGCATGTCCTTCCATGAAGGAACCGCCCCACGCAAGGAGCGCAGCAACCCTTCCGCAACCGCCTCTTCGGCCGTGACGTCGACCTGGAGATGATACTTCTCAAGAGCCGCGGTGCCGGCGGGGCCGATGCTTGCGAAACGGACCTTGCCCAGGGCGCGGATATCGCCGTGCCGGGCAAAGAACAGGTCGAAGAAGGTTTCAACGCCGTTCGGGCTCGTGAAAATAATCCACTCGTATTTGGTAATATCGGCAATTTCCTCTGCAAGCGTGCTGCCGCTTCCTGCCGGGACGATTTCGATCGTGGGAAGCTCCAGCATCTCAGCCCCGAGAGCTGCGAGCCGTTGCGAGAGCGCAGAAGCCTGGGCACGCGCGCGGGTGTTGATGATTCGCTTGCCGAAAAGCGGTCGTTTCTCGAACCAGCTCAACCGTTCGCGCAAGCCAACCACCTCGCCGACGACGATGATTGCCGGCGGTTTAACCGACGCCTTATTGACAATATCTACAATCGAATCGAGTGTTCCCGTTACCGTTTGCTGGCCCGGTTTCGTGCCCCATCGGATCACGGCGACCGGCGTGCCCGAGGGGCGACCGTAATGCAAAAGCTCGGTGACGATGGACGGAAGGTTGCCCATGCCCATGTAGAACACGAGGGTATCGACCCCTTTTACCAAGTGGTCCCAGGCGATGTCCGTCGATGGTTTTGCCGGGTCTTCGTTGCCGGTGACAAATGCGACTGATGCCGCGACACCCCGGTGGGTTACCGGAATGCCGGCATAGGCCGGAGCGGCGATACCGGCGGTGATACCGGGTACGATCTCATAGGGAATGCCGGCATCTTGCAACGCAGCACACTCTTCGCCGCCACGGCCGAAGACGAACGGGTCGCCACCCTTGAGACGGACCGTGACGCCGTTTGTCCGGGCTTTTTCGATGAGCAGGGCGTTGATCTCGTCCTGCTCCATCGTGTGCCGGGAGGCTGATTTTCCTACGTAAATTTTTTGCGAGCGAGGAGGAGCATAAGCCAGCAGCGCCGGAGCGGCGAGATAATCGTAGATCACGACATCGGCACGGCTCAGGCATTCCATTCCCTTGAGCGTAATGAGCCCCGGATCGCCGGGGCCCGCGCCGACGAGGTAGACCATTTTTTCTGTATAGCCATCCATTCCCAAAATACCAGACCTCCTCAAGCGAGAGAAATACCGGTCTCCTTGCATAATGCAACTATCCTGCCGGCCAGAGCGCTGCCGGCCGTAGTTCCTGCGCCGGAATCGACCGTCAGTTTATCTCGCGCGATTTTCGCGGTATCGGGGTCGCCGATCATTGCCCACAGCGTCAGCTGCTGGCCACGATTTTTCGCATACACGGCAGCGGGCGTCCGACATCCGCCGCCGATTGCGCCGAGAAAATCCCGTTCCGCGGAAACGGCAAGGCGGGTCATTGCATCGTCGACCTTCGCCGCCACTCCCAGAGCGTCGACGTCGTCTTCCCTGCATTCCAGAACGAGGCAACCCTGGCCGGCCGCGGGGAGACAAATCTCCGGCGGCAGGAGCGCCGCTGGGTCGAACGGTTTGCCAAGCCGCAGCATTCCCGCGGCCGCGACAATGATGGCGTCATAGTTTCCAGCGTCAAGTTTTCGCAGTCGCGTATCGACGTTGCCGCGCAAGTCCTTAAATACAAGATCGGGACGCTGCGCGCGCAATTGTACCAGACGGCGCGGGCTCGACGTGCCGACCACCGCGCCCGGAGGCAGGTCAGCAAAACACCTGCCGCTACGACCGAGGCAAAGATCGAAGGGGTTGTTTCTGACCGGAAACGTGGCGAGCGAGAGTCCTTTCGCGCACGCAATCGGCACATCCTTCAAGCTGTGCACTGCCAGGTCGGCACTCCCTGACAGCAGCGCCGCCTCCAGCTCTTTGACGAAAACGCCCATCCCCCTGAATTGCGAAAGCGGCCGATCGGTGATGCGATCGCCGGTCGTGGCAAAAGTGACAACTTCAAAATGAACCGCAGGGTTGGCCCCCCTGAGCTGTTCGACCAGCTGCCGCGTTTGGGCAAGCGCCAGGACGCTGCCGCGCGTGGCAACCCGCAATTTCTTTGAGGCCGTCAAAGTGCCTTGTCCCGCTGCTTAAGCGAAGCGAAACGGTTGAGCTCATCTCGCACACGCCGTCGAAGCTCTTCGGGCCGACCGGCGAACGCTGCGATTTCGAGGGATCCAACCGTTCGGAGGTTGGTTCTTTTCATAACCGAGGGCACGATGAAGGTACAGTATTCGGGATCTTCCACGATATTTATCACATCGACGCGATTGCAGGGGGTGAACGGAATGAACACAATGCCGACGATATTCAGAATTATAGTTGATGCAATTGAAGCTCCCCACAGAAAGCTGCGGGGATCGCGAGGCAGCCTGCAATGCGCCCGCTGTGCCCGTTCAATAGCACCATGCGCGAGATTCTCCTTGCAAGGAACTTTTACCGGCTCCGCAGATCTATGGTTGGATGCATATCCAAATTGCCTATCTCTGTCCTCGCTAACGCAACGTCAAAAGATAATAATAGGATCAAGAAAACATATTGACCGTTGAATGGGGAATAATATATGTTACCCTCTCAGTCTAAGCGTTGCCGCTCTACTTTTCCATTGAGGATTTATATGACTCATTTCCGCCCGGACTTGCTTATTACAGGATTATTTATCGGTCTATTACTATTCATGATGAGCGGGTGCGCATTCGGCACGCGGGAGGTGATCCTCAGGAACAGCGATGCGCCGGTGTCGCCGATGGTAACGAAGAAGCATGAAATTTGCTTCAGCGGGTTATCGGATGCGCGGAAGGATACGATTGTCGGCAATGTCCAGCACTGGAGCGGTGCAAAAACAGCGGATGTCGTGGCGAGAAACAGTGTCAGAGATTGGGTCAATACCGAAATAGCGAATCAGCTTGAATCGGCAGGCTACAGAGTAAATGCTCAATGCACTGATCAGGAACATTCGATTCGGCTGGACGGGGGAATAACAAAGGCTTATACGACCGCATATTTCAATTACGCCGGTGAAGTGGACCTTGCGACAAAGATTTCTCTGGGCCAGAAGCTGGTATTGGACAAGACCTTTACGGGGTATTTTGACGGCGGAACCAATATGGCAGCAACTGCCGAATCGTTCGGCAAAACACTCGAAGGATCTTTGAATTCAGCGGTTTCGACCATGATTTCCGAAATCAATATCATAGATTCCTCAAGTTTGGAAGTGTCAGGTAAGGATTCCACGGTACAAACCATCGTCCCTGCTGCGCAACAAATTCAAAGTTCAATTCAGACGGACTCTCTTCATGCGGATTCGGCGCTCGACAGCGCATCCATTCTGCCGATGAATGGTGAAATTACCGTAATAAAAGGAACCCGGTACAGTGGGGACCTTGCGGAGGTACTATCCCCTATTCGCGGTGAATTGAAGTCGATGTATAAGGGACGGCTTGAAGTCAAACCGGGTTTTTCGGGCGGTATACGGGTTCGTTTTACCATTGCGCCGAACGGAACAACGAGTCACATTCGAATCGTCATGAACTCCCTGAACGATCAGCCGATCCAAAATCAATTAATTGCCAGCATCCAAAATGCTCAATTCGCCGCGCTGCCCGAAGGCTCTCTCCCCACCGTCGCAGTATTTGAAATAAAATTCAATCTTGAATCCGCGCATGCATCGAAGTCGGCATGGATTGTATTAACCGCCGTCATTTTGTCCGCTTGTCTTATTTTTGAAATAATCAACCTTTCCAACGCCGCCTCGCACTCATAGCTTTAAATTTTAATACGAACCATTTTATTTTTTTTAGCGCAAAGGGCGGCGACCAGCGGGTCGCCCTGCGCAAATGAATAAATATTTTTTTACCCTTGTGTTTTCTACCTAATGTGA
>PLTF01000039.1 GCA_003164335.1 Fibrobacterota bacterium | reverse complement strand
TACAATTTAATTCGTTCCTTTATAAATGGCAAACCTTATTAATGAAGCCGAATTTAAATGAATATTTTAATAGAATTCTTTTTTGATCCTCCGAAATTGAGTTTACTATATTATTTCCAAACCGACCTTTTTTACTATAAATAATTTTCCTATAAAACATATTTAATTCTGACAATGCAGTATAATCGTTGATTTGTGAATAGCTATAATAAATGCCAGCATTTAGAAATACACCGTCATCATTTTCACGCAAGTGAAAATTGCCAGACAGCAATACCAAGCGGTTTTTTAAAAGATCAAAATCATTGTTTTTAAAATAATCTAAAAAAGATAAAATAATTCTTGTTTTGAACTTTGCAATTTTTTTATCTGCAATAGATATTACTACTCTTTTACTCTTTTTATTTTTTGAAACACAAAATTTATAACCTAAATATTCTAAAGGTTTTTCTTTTTTTATATCGTTACCATTTAAGATAGATGTTTTTTGCAAATTGATGGTCAACTTTTTATCATTCAATTTATTTTTTAGCTTGACCTTAACTGAATCAATTATATCTTTATTAATTGCAAAAATAATAATATCATCTACAAATCTAGCGTAATAATAAATACCCGGCTCACGATTCAGCCAATTATCTATCTCACGCATATAAATTTCTGAAAGAGTGGCGCTAATGCAAATACCTCTTGGAAGTCCTATAAGATTATTGAACTGGGGTTGAGAGAATAACTTCTTAAGTAGAAATAACGAATGATATGAAAGCATGGCGTCATTTTGAAATTTGTTCAATAAAAATTCCCTATCAATGTTTTCGTAAAAGCTTTTAATATCTGTTTTAAGAATCCAAAACGGGCATGTTTCTAATAATAAAACCGAAACCTGGGATATTATATTCCTCCTATTGCTTTGTATATCTTTATAAAGCCTTTTAATGTTATCATTAAGTTTCCGTAATACCATTTTCTCTGCTAAATCTTCGACTAAAAAGATATTTATTCTCTTGGTTATATTAAATGCAAAGGTTTCTTCAGTAATTTGATAAGAAACATTTTTTAAGGAGTCTTTGAAATCTGCCTTTGAAATATTTTCCTTTCGTAATTCATAAAGTTTGCACTGCTCAAATAACTGATTATCTGAAAAGAGTTGGTTCATAAA
This sequence comes from Fibrobacterota bacterium, assembly GCA_003164335.1. Lineage (GTDB taxonomy): Bacteria > Fibrobacterota > Chitinivibrionia > Chitinivibrionales > Chitinispirillaceae > BOG-1184. Next base: position 37,551 of record PLTF01000039.1, on the reverse strand, counting down.
AAAGATACTTTCTTTTTTAGAAATAAAAACAGGATTGATAAATCAGTGGGAAAAGCCTTTTTCAGCATTCTAGTTGTAATGATAGCGACTTTGCAAATAATATCAGCCATTATTTTCAAAAACTTTAATGAAAGGAGTATTGATTTTAATATAATATTTAGAATGAGAAGAAGCAATGGTAAAAGAAATATATAGGTTTTAGGGATAATCGTCGATAACCTTTACCAGATTGTTCACTAATACTGTTAGGTTCAAGATCTTAATCGACCAGGAGAATTCGCATATAAAATTGTTCATCGAGTTGCGCATCGCATATCGAGATGCCGGCAATCAAAGCTACCCATACTTGCCGACACTTCCTATCTCTTTCCGCTCGCCTTCCCAAAACCCATCTTCCTCTCTTTTACCGGAGAATCTTCCTTCGGCCAGGGTATCGGCTTACTCTCCGTTTTCGGCTCTGGTTGCAAAATGCTTTTCAGGGCCGCGAAGGCTACCTGGATCTGCCGGTCATGCACGTCGAGCCGTCGCTCTGTATGCTCAATCGCTTTCCTTAATTCGGAATTATCTGCGACAAGGGTTCGTATGCGGACAAAGGCTCGCATGATTTGAATATTCACCATAATTGCACACTTTGAATTGAGAACGGTTGATAACATTGCACCGCCGTTTTCAGTGAAAGCAAAGGGACGGTATCTTTCACCGCCCCAACTTGAGATGCCAATTTGGCATCTCAAGATTTCATACTCATCTTTCGAGATTTCAAACATAAAATCTTCGGGAAATCGATCTTTATTTCGTCGAACAGCCCGCTTCAGTTGGCCAGTTTGAACTTCATATAGAGCCGCGAGATCGCGGTCGAGCATGACCTTTTTCTCGCGAACAAGGTAAATTTTGTTTTCAATCACGTCCTGAGCGATGATTTCGGCCATGATTCCCCATTCTGATGCATCTTTAATAATCTCTGCCATGCTTCGCGTCAACATATTTTCGGTTTCCCAAAGCGGGCTGAATTTAAGGCTATCACCGATCCAGTCTATGCGTTGATCCCTAGGGGCACGGCCCGCCGTGCCCCTACGAATCCATCAACCAAGGGCAACCATATAGGGTCGCCCCTACGAAATGCCGGGAACCCGTGACTGGAAACGTAGCGCGCTACGTCTCTACAAAATCCATCCTTCAAAATCATAACGATCGACGGCACCTGGATCGAAGATCCAGGCCACACGATCGAGGTTAAAAGAAGGGCGACCGCAGGTCGACCCGAAAGAAATCCCCCGCCTTCGTCGCCTCCTTTTTAAGGGGGTCAAAGGGGGTTTATCGCAGGGAGTTGGTGTAGATTATGGGTTTTCTACTTAAAGGGAGCCTTGCGAATGTTTTCTGGCTCCCGGGTCATAGACCCGGGCCACACGATTTTTATTTTTGCCTTTCCCTGTGTTTTCTACCTTAGAAGATGGCGTTGGACTATGATTCTCCTGATTTGTATGATTTGCCTGATTTTAAAAATCACCTCAATCACAAGAATCAGGAGAATCACAGTTCAGACAATGATTTTTTCGAACATTAATAAAGGGCGACCGCGGGTCGCTCCTACGAATGCATCAACCAAGGGCAACCACATAGGGTCGCCCCTACGAAATGCCGGAAACCCCGGACTGGAGACGTAGCGCGCTACGTCTCTACAAAATCCATCCTTCAAAATCATAACGATCGACGGCACCTGGATCGAAGATCCAGGCCACACGATCGAGGTTAAAAGAAGGGCGACCGCAGGTCGCCCCTACAAATTCTTTCGTGTTTTTTCTACCTAAAAGGAGCGTTGCGGGGGTGCGAGAGCGCCTGCTGAGCAAAGCGAGGCAGGCATCACCTCGCACCTCCGCAGGAAGGGGTGAGCCAAAGACCCCGNNGCGGAGGCTTTGGCCAGGGGGAACCCGCGTAGCGAGGTTCCCCCACCAGAGGCCTTTGAATTTTTTGAAGTTATCCTAGTATTCCTTCTATCTCTTTTACTATTATCCCCGCCGCCATTCCCGGCCTCTCCGCTTCCGTAACCGCCCGGCCTAGAACCAGTAATGTTGCGCCCCCCGAAATTGCCGCCGCCGGGGTTGCAACTCGTTTCTGGTCGTGGGCATCGCCGCCTGACATCCGTATTCCCGGCGTGATGATTTCGAAGGTATCCGGCAGGAGAGGCCTCACGACGCCGAGGTCTGCTGCGGAGCAGACGATCCCGTCAAGCTGAGCATCGACCGCCCGCCCTGCACACCCGCGAAGGTACTCCTCGACCGAGAGCGGTACGGACAGCTCATTCTTAAGGGCTTCGGGATCGATACTCGTAAGAAGCGTCACCCCGATGATTTTCGGCGCGATTGGACGACCTTCTTTCACTAAGCTTGCCGCCGCATGCGCGGCGCGCATCATCGCGCTCCCGCCTGAAACATGGATGGTCAGGTAGTCGACGCCGAGCCCGGCCGCGGCCTCGACCGCTTTACCGACCGTGTTCGGGATGTCGTGGAATTTGAGGTCCAGGAAGATCTTCCTGCCCGAGTTGCGGACGAGGTCGAGGAGGGGGGGGCCAAACCGGGTAAACTGTTCCAGGCCGATCTTGAAAACACCGATGGACGGGGCGGTCTCCCCGATGAGGCGCCGTATCGCGTCGGTCGAGGAGAGGTTATCGAGGGCGAGGGCGAGGTAGTCTGCGGGTGATTTTTTCATGGCAGAAAAATACCATCAGCCTCTCCGACTCCGCCTCCGCCGGAAGCTATTTTATTTAAACTATGCGACTAGACCGACCGCCTGCGATGCGGGCTTTTGCAACGGTACACGAGGCAGCTGCCTTCCTGGCCCCCCTGCGGGCGCAGGGGCGCACGGTCGTGACGACCAACGGGTGTTACGACATACTTCACTCGGGCCACGTACGGTATTTATGCGACGCTGCCGAACTTGGCGACATCCTGGTCGTCGGCGTCAATGCGGACCTCACGGTAACGAAGCTCAAGGGGCCGGGCCGGCCGATAAGGAGTGAGGTGGATCGGCTCCGGGTGGTGGCGGCGCTTGCCATGGTCGATGCGGCGTTTATCTTTCCTGAGGATGACCCCCGGGCGTTCCTGGAGGTTATCCGGCCCGATGTGCATGTCAAGGGTGGGGATTATACCGGAGACCTCATCGAGCGCGAGGTCGTGGAGCGCCATGGCGGTCGGGTGGCAATCGTATCGTATCTTGACGGATTTTCTACTACCTCGTTTGTGAATAAAATAAAGTCTTAGCCGCGATAATAATCAGGGGCGAAAAAGAATTCGAACGGGTGACAGAATTATCATATAATTAGGGTTAGTATTCAGATAGATGGAAAGATTGCTGACTTTAGCTGCATATCCCCCGCCTTCGGCGCCCCCTTATTAAGGGGGTCATAGGGGTGGGGTCAAAAGATCAAAATAAAGGTTCGGTTTTTTTTGCAATTTTTGTTTTTAAATGTGTTTTCTACCATAGAAGATGGCGTTGCGGAAGGGGGCGAGCGTCTGCCGAATGGTTTGGATTTTTTTGCTTTTATAATACCTCTCCTTGTGGGAGAGGTCCGACCGCTTTGGGCCGGGGTGAGGTCCCTTTCGCAGGAAAGGGTGTGCCTGAAGACNNGGCTTCAGGCCAGGGGAAACCCGCGAAGCGAGGTTTCCCCCTCAAGGGCATTTGACTTAAGCCCGGTTCCCCCACCGGAAGCATTATCAATTCGAAGGGTAAAGCTAAGTAATGGCAAACCGACAAGCAACCGAAAATTTAGAATCCCGACTCAAAGCGAACCCCGAATCGCTCGTTTTTCCACGCCTCGCCGCCGGCTACCTTGACCGGGGCGAAACGGACCGGGCTATCGAAACGTGCCTCAAAGGCGTCAACCTGCATCCATTCAATACCAGCGGGCGCATCGTGCTCGGTCGCTGCTTCATGAAGAAGGATCGTTTCGAGGAAGCGATCGGCGTCTTTGCCGAGGTCTGCCGGCTCGACGAGCGGAACGTGATGGCCATGAAGGTTCTCGGCGATCTCTTTGCACGGCATGGATCGCGCGACCTTGCGGGCGACCTGTATCGGCTGGCCGCACGCATCGATCCCTTCAATGCCTCGATTGCCACCATAGCGGCGCGGGCCATAGGCTCCGGAAAAACCGATCTCCTCGACATCATAGAAGAGGGCGTGGCCGATGCGAAGACCCTGAAAACAGCAGGGGCTGCACCAATTGAAAAATCGGTCGAAGCCGGACCTGCTGCCGTGGAGGTGCTCGAAACGGTCGAGGTGAACATCGATGCCCCGCCCGAAGCTTCCGAAGTGGAAACCTTTGACACCGTGGAAGTTGCCGAATCCGAACCGATAGTCGCGGAAGTTGCAGGGGAGACCGGCCTGGGCGCGGTGGCGGAGCCGCTGCGGACCGTTGCGGCGGAGCTTTCCGAAGACGCTCCTTCCGCAGTTGAACCGGTCGAGATCGTTCCCCTTGATGTTCAATTAAAGGAAGAGGGCACGGCGGCGGGGAGCACGACCGGCTCCGAGCTTGTCGTTGAAGCCGAACCACCGGAAGCAGTGCCCGCTCAAACCGAAGCCCCGACCGCGACCGATGCTGCCCTTCAGCCCTTAACTCCTCCGGGCATGGATGAGATCCCGAGCGGCCGGGAGATCTCATCGCGGCTTGACACCCTCTTCGGCGAGGAGTCGCCCGCTTCACGCGGCTCGGGCGGCGTAACTGCCGTGCCCCGGGATGCCCCGGTGGAGGACCTCTTTGCAGAGAGCGGCACCGCGGCCATTGCAGAAGAAACTACCGACCGGTTAATCATCGTTATGCCGGAGGAAACAACCATTGTCAATGACCGGGCAGCCGGAGCCGCACGGGAAATCCTTGAAACCGCTTCGGCCATCCCCGAAGAACCACTTGAAACCCTGATTATCGATGAACCCGGCGAAAGTTCACTCCCCGAAGCCCCTGCTGTCAAGCTCCCTCCGGGAGAACACGAGGAACTCTTTTTAGATTCGCGCGACGAACTGCTGGTCGAATTGGGTGAAAACCGGGAGAACCCGGCGCCTCCCGACAGCCGGGACGCCGAGTCTCTCATCATCGATTCTCCGCCTGTGACCGATGCCCCCCGGAGCGCTCCTGCACGGCAGGCGGGTCGCCAACCGCCGACCGAGCCGGCATTTGGCGGGCTCGAACTTGCAACCCCGACCCTTGCCGAGATTTACTTCAAGCAGGGTCAGCTGCAGCAGGCCCTGGCCATCTATCGGCGGCTGCTCGAAAAGGAGCCCGGCAACGTCCGGCTGCAGCGGCAGGTCGAAGCGGTCGAGGCGGCAATTGCCTCCGGAGGCGAGGGCATTGCGTCTTTGGAACAGGAGCGCGGAAAGGCCAGCCGGAAACCGGTCGAGGAGCCTGCCGGATCGTCCCCGGCAGCACCACCTGCCGCCGAGGCGGCATCCGGGCCCCGGCCGAAGGCAAAAACAAATTTCAAATGGATCAAGAAACCCAATGACAAAGGATAAACGGGGGCTGCATGGCTGCTGAACGACTGCTGCAGGCGCATCTCCTCCTCGAAAAACACCGGTGCGATTGGATCCTGGTGACCGATGTCGTGGATGCCGACTATATCAGCGGGTTCTCCTCTTCCCGCGTACTCCTCCTCGTTGGCCGTAAAACGAATCATCTCTATACCGATTTCCGTTACCGCGAGGCGGCGGAGCGGCACTGCCGGAAAAACAAGGAGTGGCAGTTTACCCTTATCAGGGACAACGATTTTGCCTGCCTCGGTCCGGAGCTTAAGCGGGGCGGCACGGTAGCGTTCCAGGCCGATGTCATGACGGTCGATGAGCATAAAAGGCTCTGCCGCGCTTTCCCGAAGACGCGCTTTATTCCCGTTAAAGGCGAAATCTCCGACCTCGCGCTTGCCAAGAATCCGGGAGAAATCCGGTTCATGAAGCGTGCCGCCGGGATCGGCGATGAGGCCTTTGTCAGGTTTCGCGCCTGCCTGAGGCCGGGTATGACCGAGCGGGAAGCAGCGGGCCGCCTCGAAGCTTTCTGTGCGGAACTCGGAAGCGAGAAACCCTCGTTCGATACCATCGTTCTCTTCGGGGAACGCAGCTCCCTGCCCCATGGCCACCCCGGACCGCGGAAACTTAAGGACAAGGACTTCGTCCTTGCCGATTTCGGATGCACGGTTTCCGGCTTCTGCTCCGATATGACGAGGACCGTCGTTTTCGGCGCGGCTTCGAAGCGGCAGCGGGAGCTCTACGGCATCGTCAAAGATGCCCACGATGCCGCACTGGAGAGCGTCCGGAGCGGTATTGCCGCAAGGGCGGTCGACGAGGTAGCGCGTTCCATAATCGCAAAAGCGGGTTATGGCGATTCATTCGGCCACGGCCTGGGTCACGGCGTCGGCCGGAGAGTCCATGAACAGCCCCGGTTTTCTCCTTTATCAAAGGAAGTCCTGCTGCCGGGCAGTGTGGTAACCATTGAACCGGGAATCTATCTGCCGGGATTCGGCGGGATTCGCATAGAAGACATGACCGTGGTGCAGCAGAAGGGATCGCGACTCCTCACCCTGGCGCCCTCTGCACTCATCGAGCTGTAGCGGAATGAACCTCTCCCGCAGGGCTCCCATACACCGTAATTATCTTAATTAAAGCATCTTAGAGCAATTCGCCTTAGTTCAAGGGTCAGGGAGCTCTTGCATCTTCTTTAGTTCCATGATAGTATATAATATATTAAAGAGATAACCCCTGTACTGCGGATGGGTACCGCCGACGGGGGAAAGGTGCGTTCAAAAAGCACCTTCGTGCCCTGCTGCCCGCGTTAGGATGTCCGAAATCCGTTTCGGCTTAAGAATTTCCCTGGTATCGCTCACTCCCTGTTGATCGCATGCAAAAAATAATGACAGCCGTTTTCAGGGGCGCTCTCCTGGCAGTACTGCTCGTGGTCGGGAAAATCCATGCGGACGGGTACGAATATTTTTCCGCCATCGGGAAGGTCGGCGGATCGAATGTACCCCAATATTTGCTGATACTGGCTATGGGAACCGCTCTCTTTTCATTTATCATCGTCCTTGCAAAACCCGCTTTCGGCATCATGCTGGCCATGCTTCTTTTTCCCTTCGTGACCGAAGATGAGGGAATGACCCTGCCTAAATTACTGGCATCGGTCGTCATCTTCGGATTCTTCGTTGCCTGGCTGGCAGGCAAATTTGCCGTGTATACCGCGCACCGCCGCGAACGGGACTATCTGGGATGCGAACGCGCGCTGACGTTGTTTCTCGCCTACCTTCTTGTCAATGGTATCTACGCGAATTTCACCGGCATCCCGCCGGTGGACATAGTGCGCGACCTGGTCCCGCTCTCCAACCTGCTCATATTCCTTATTATCAAGCGATTCGTGCGGAACCTGGAGAGCGTGACCCTGCTTGAACGATTCCAGTTTGTCCTCATGGTACTATTCGGCGCGGAATTTTCCCTGGCGACCGCGGCGAACGCCTCCGCGGTAGTCCGATTCCTGCCGGTTTGCATGAGCGCATTGCAGATTCTCGGGCTGTTCCTTACCTGCATGGTCGGCCTCCTGTGCTTCAGCGGCTCGCGCCTGCCGCTCTTCATTATCGGCGCCATACCGACCATTTACCTCCTCACGACCGAAAACCGCACACAATTCATTGCCGCGCTCTTTTGCATCGGTTTCGTGATGATGGTGACGAAAATGACCCGGGCGAAAATCGCGCTTTCATTTTTTATTCTGGTGGTATTCGTTTCGGCACTGTTTCTCGTGGAGAAATACAAGCCCGAAACCTTCGATGCGAAAATCGCAAAACTTCAGAGAATCCGCGATATCGGCGGCGATATGGCCATCGAGGACCGCCTTGGTGAAGCAACGCAGTGCTTCGGTTTGTTCCAGAGCAGCCCCTTCCTCGGCAAGGGAGCCGGGTTTACGTATCACCTTTCCCGGAAATTCGTCCAGGGAATGGGCAGCAATGTCGTTCTCGAAACGAATTTCACCCATTCCGATCTTATGTTCATGCTATCAAAATTCGGCCTTATCGGCACGGGGCTTTTCCTCTGGTTCTACTATAAAATTTCGAAACTTTCCTGGCTGGTCTGGAAAAATGCCGAATCGGCGAAACCGCGGGCAAAGGGGCTCATCTGCTTCCTCATCCTCCTGTCCACCTTCTTCATGTGCCAGAGCACGCCGTTCCTCCAGAACCGCATCGATGCGTTCTTCCTGTCGCTTGTCATGGGATACACCTATTGCCTTTACCGATTCCATGTCGCGCAGAGATCCGAAGAAACGGTACCCGAAAAGAACTCCAGCCTGAATATGAATCCGGTGCCTGCGTACGGTCGCTATGGCGCCTGGAGATAGCGGTTGATGAAAAAAATCATTATCGTTGCCGGCGCCCGCCCGAATTTCATGAAAATCGCGCCGATCGTCAGGGCCCTGGAACGAAGCGGGCTCTTTGAATACCGGATTGTCCATACCGGGCAGCACTATGACGAAAACATGTCCCGGGTTTTTTTCGATGAACTCGGCATTCCCTCCCCGCATTGCAACCTTCAAATCGGCTCCGGGTCCCAGGCGGTTCAAACCGCCGCGATCATGGTTCGATTCGAGGAAGTGTGCCTGCAGGAACGGCCCGATCTCGTCGTCGTTGTCGGTGATGTCAACTCAACCATCGCCTGCGGCCTCGTCGCAAAAAAACTCGGCATCCGGCTTGCCCATGTGGAGGCCGGGCTGCGATCATACGACCGCACGATGCCCGAGGAGATCAACCGGATTGCAACCGATGCCATTGCCGATTGCTTTTTTACGACGGAACCGGATGGAACGGAAAATCTTCTCCGTGAAGGGCATGACCCCGGAGCCGTGCATTTTGTCGGTCATGTCATGATCGATACCCTCCTCTATCAGCGCGACCGGTTGGGCCCGGAAACGGTATCCCGCGCTGCTCTGTCTTTAAAACGGAGAATCGTTGGAACGTTTGCCTGCATGACCCTGCATCGCCCCGCCAATGTCGATTCGGCAGCTGCGCTCGGCGCATTGCTTGACGCGGTAGCGGTTTTGGCCGGGATTGCGCCGGTCCTCTTTCCCTGCCATCCCCGGACGAAAAAAAACATCGAAGCATTCGGCCTGATGCCCCGATTCACCCGCGACGACGGCGTTTCGCCGGTCGGGCCCGGCATCCGGCTGCTCGATCCGCTTTCCTATAACGATTTTCTGTACCTGTGGAAGGATGCCGCGCTCGTCTTGACCGATAGCGGCGGATTACAGGAAGAAACGACCGCGCTTAAAATCCCCTGCGTAACCCTGCGCGATACGACGGAACGCCCGGTAACGCAGGAAATCGGTTCAAACGTCGTTGTCGGGGGCGACCGGGAAAAAATTCTCCACCATGGCCGCCGGGCGCTTGCCGGTACCTGGAAAGAAAGCGCAATCCCCGCGTTATGGGACGGAAAAGCCGGGGAAAGAATCGTTGCAATACTGGACGGACTGATGAACGGGCGGACGACTCCGGTATGACCGCCCCCATTGACGTATCAATCATCATCGTCTCCTATAACGTCAAAGATTACCTGCTCGGCTGCATCGCTTCGATACGTCAATATGCGACGGCGATATCCCATGAGATAATCGTCGTCGACAACGGCTCGCAGGACGGCTCGGTTATGGCGCTCGAAGGGTTGCAGCCCGGAATTACGGTGGTTGCGAACCGGGAAAATGCCGGTTTTGCCGGGGCGGTGAATGCAGGGTTTTCCTTAAGCTCCGGCGACTACATCCTGCTCCTGAACCCCGATACGCTGCTTAAGGACCGGTCAATTGACTGTGTGCTCGAATTCATGCGAAGCACACCCTCTGCCGGAATCGCGACATGCAGGGTTGTCGACGCGGACGGGTCGCCGCAGAAGATCGTGCAATCGTTTCCCGCGGTTTCACGGAATATCGCGCGAGCACTGTTCATCGATCGTCTTTCCCCGGAAAACCGGCGTCGGTATTATTACCGCGATAGTCCGGTACGTGTTGATTTCGTCAGCGGCGCCTTCATGCTCATCCGTCGCAGCGCGCTTCCTCCGGGACCGCTTCTCAACCCCGATTATTTCATGTATGCCGAAGAAAAGGACCTCTCCCTGCGACTGCGGAAGGCCGGCCGGCGGACCTGGTTCGTTCCGCAAGGCGAGATCGTGCACTTCGGCGGCCGGAGCACGGCGCTTACGCCGCTGCCCATGTTTCTTGAGCTTCAGAAGAGCCAGGCGAAATTTTACCTGAATCACTATTCCGTCCTCCATGCCCTCGCCCTGTGCATGAGCTGGTGGCTTGTCCTCATCGCGGAGACGGCGGTTTCGCTACCCCTGCTTATTCTCGCGGGCGGACGGACCCGCCTGTCGCTGTTTGCACATGCCGCAGGGCTCTTTCCCGGCTATGCACTATCCCTGTTTACGTCGCGGCGGCGTGCCGGGGCACTGCCTATGGTGCAGCCGTGACCGGACTTGCCTCCGGCCTTCGCCGGGCGGTGCGGTCGCGCCCCTTCATGCTGCTCAAGTACGCCCGCGAGTCGCTCCTGTATATCGCGAACCACCTTCTGCTGCCCCGGCTTACGGGCAGGAATGTCACGATCGGCCGCAACCTGCACTGTCTCTCGCTGTTGACGTTCCAGGCTGAAAGGCCGCACTCCTCCATTGTCGCGGGAGACGACCTGGTTACCTGGTACCGCGTCCGCCTGCATGCCTGGGGAAACGGGACCATAACAATCGGCAATTGCTGTTCGCTGGGAAGCGATACGGTCATTCACTGCCGCGACCGGGTTGCCATCGGCAATTATGTCCTCATCGCGCCCGGCGTGCGGGTTTGGGATTTCGAACCGCACTCCCTTGCGATGGAGGAACGCATGGTCGAAATCGACCATACGCGACGGACGCTGTGGCCGGATTTTTCCGGCAGGGCACGGGCGGGTGCCCCTTTCGTGCCTCACTTTCCCGGTAAACCGGTTGTTATCGAAGACGGCGTCTGGGTGGGTGCGGATGCCATCATTCTCAAGGGATCGCGGATCGGCCGGGGGGCGGTAATCGGTGCCGGAGCCGTCGTTGCCGGTGAGATTCCGCCTTTCTGCGTCGCCGCGGGAAATCCTGCGCGGGTCGTCCGGGAGTTACAAAAGGATAGTCAATGCGCTTGAATACCGTCTGTTTCATTACTTCGACCCATAACCCCTTCGACACCCGCATATTTCATAAGGAGGCGTACAGCCTTGTCGCCGAGGGATACATCGTCACGCTCCTCGCTCCTGTTGACGGACCGGCAGTGGTTGAGAATGGCATCAGGATCGAGGGATTCGGCCGGCTCGCCTCCCGGGGTTCCCGGATAGGCAACCTGGCGATCATAGGCCGCAGGGCGATCCGGTGCGATGCCGCCGCGTACCATGTTCACGAACCGGAGCTCCTGTTCCTCCTGCCCCTTCTCCGGATTTTCAGGCCGAAGGCCAGGTTTATCTACGACGTCCATGAAAACTATGCCGATGCGGTATTGTCGGAAGAAAAGCACTGGGTTCCGCGTCGCCTGAAGCCGCTGGTCGCCGGGATCTCAAACGGCGTGGAAAAGTTTCTCGCACGGTTTGCGGATCTGGTCGTCGTCGCCGCGCCGGATATCGGAGGCCGGTTTACCCGCCACACCGTGGTGAGCGTCAGGAATTTCGCTCCCATGCATTGCCTGGACGATGCGCGCGAAAAGACCGCGGCGCAGAGCCGGGTCGAGTTCGTCTACACCGGGAGCCTGACGCGGACGCGGGGCATAATTGAAATCGTCAAGGCGCTCGCACTGCTGCCGAAGGATCCGGCCATCGTCTTCACGATCACCGGCTGGTTTCACGATCCCGCCCTCCGCAGGGAGGTGGAAGCGCTGCCGGGGTATTCCCGCCTGCATTTCCTGGGGCGCATTGAAAGGTACGAGGAAATGCTCGGCCGCATTGCCGGGGCCAGGGGCGCCCTCGTCTGTTTTCATCCGGACCCCAACCTTGACAAGGCGGTCGAACGGTCGAACAAGCTGTTTGAATACATGGGCATGGGAATTCCCCTGATCATCTCCGATATTCCGGGCTGGGCCGACGTCGTGACCAGGCACCGCTGCGGGCTCCTGGTCGATCCGGCCGACCCCTCCGATATCGCGGAAAAACTGCTGTTTCTTGCGACCCATCCGGAAGAGGCCGCCGCCATGGGGGAAAACGGCCGCCGTGCGGTTCTCCAGCAATACAACTGGGAGACCGAAGGGGAGCTGCTGGTAAGATCGTACCGTGCAATGCTTGGCGGGGGAGGAAAGCCGTGATGTGGACTACCGAAATAAAACCGCGGCGCAGCCTGTTTGACCTCAACCTGCGGGAGATCTGGCAGTACCGGGACCTCACCCTTCTTTTTGTCAAGAGAGATTTCATTGCCCAGTACAAGCAGACTATTCTCGGGCCGCTCTGGTTCCTGCTCCAGCCGCTTTTTTCAACCGTTATTTTCACGATCATCTTTTCCCGGGTGGCCCGCATTCCCACCGACAATGTCCCGCCCTTTCTTTTCTACATGGCCGGCAATGTCGTCTGGGGATATTTTTCAAATTGCTTCAATGCGACCTCAACCACCTTTGTCACGAATGCGGCGATTTTCGGAAAAGTCTATTTCCCGCGCCTGGTCATGCCGCTTTCGAATGTCATTACCCGGCTCTTCATGTTTATTATCCAGTTCGGCCTGTTCGCGGCATTTTACGGGTACTTTCTTATGAAAGGCGCCCCGATAAGGCCCAACATCTGGATTTTGAGCATGCCGCTTCTCCTGCTGCAGATGGCGCTCATGGGGCTTGGCTTCGGTATCCTGATCTCTTCACTGACCACCAAATACCGGGACCTTTCGTTTCTCGTGGCATTCGGCGTCCAGCTCTGGATGTATGCCACGCCGATCGTCTATCCCCTGTCGCAGATCCCGGCAAAATACCGGCTGCTCATGAATCTCAACCCAATGACCTCGGTTGTCGAAGTGTTCCGGTTCGCCTTTCTCGGCCAGGGCACGGTGAGCGCCGAGGGCATCTGGTGCAGCCTGATCGAGACCCTGCTGGTTCTGGTAATCGGCACGGTGCTTTTCAACAGGGTCGAGAAGACCTTCATGGATACCGTATGATGCCGGTGCGACTGCAACCTCCTGCGTCTGGTTTTTAGCCTATGTCGGACACGGTCATAAAAATAGAAAACCTCTGGAAAGAGTATCGCTACGGCGCGGTGTCCCATCGCTACCTGTTCAAGGACGTCCAGTCGTGGTGGGCGAGGGTTTGCGGAAGGGAAGATCCCAACGCCAAAATCGAGGCTCCCGGAATGGGAGGTTCCCCGATGCGGGATCCCGGGAACGACCGGTTCTGGGCACTGCGGGATATAAGCGCCGAGATCCGTCAGGGAGAGGTCCTCGGGATTATCGGCAGGAACGGCGCAGGCAAGTCAACCCTCCTGAAAATTCTTTCGCGCGTGACGGCCCCCACGCGGGGCTCGGTGAAAATCAAAGGCCGTATCGGCAGCCTGCTCGAAGTGGGAACCGGATTCCACCCCGAGCTTACCGGCCGCGAAAATATCTTTCTCAACGGCGCCATTCTCGGCATGAGGAAAGCCGAAATTACCGCCAAATTCGACCAGATCGTCGCCTTCGCCGAGGTGGAACGATTCATCGACACTCCTGTCAAGAGGTACTCGAGCGGCATGTATGTGCGGCTGGCATTCGCCGTTGCCGCGCACCTCGACCCTGAGATCCTGGTCGTCGACGAAGTGCTGGCGGTCGGGGATGTCGAGTTCCAGAAAAAATGTCTCGGGAAAATGGGCGCCATAAGCCAGGAGGGCAGAACGGTCCTTTTTGTCAGCCATAACATGGAGTCCATCAGGAAACTCTGCAAATCGTGCATGCATTTGCAGGCGGGAAAAGTGATCGAATACGGCGATTGCGAGCCGATAGTTCAGTCCTACGTGGGAAATCGCGGGGAAGCCTCGACGGGCGGTGCCTTCGACCTGTTGCCGGCCGAGAAACCGCCCGAAGGATACTGCTGCGAGGCGTGCATCGAGGATACCTCCTCCCGCCCTGCATCGGTGCTGCTTGTCGGGCAGGAGTGGCAGTTGCGCGTCCGGTTCAGGATTTCGAAACCACTCGATCATTTTATCGTAGGGCTCGGAGTATCGTCAAGAATGCAGGGCTCACTTTGGACGACTTGGACTACACCCCGGTCGATTGCTATAGGTGACTATACCATCGTATTTCAACAGGACCAGATCTTTTTTTCCGGGGGACGATATTACGTGAACATCGGACTTTCCTGTTTTGAAAGACCATTCTTTTATCGAGAAGAAGCGTTACCTATTGATATTTCCCCGGTGTCTATTAAAAATGACATCGTCCGAACCCAGGGAATAGGCTGTATCGTCAATCATCTTCGCTATCGGATTGAACGAAATGATTCCTGAGGCCGGCACCAAACCCGGTGTGCCCATGAATGTATGGCCAAGGTATCCTAAAATTCATCCAATTGCCAGGATAGAAAGTACGATAAGAAGACCCATAGTATTATCTTGGGCTCTTTTTTGCGATTTTTAAGGAAGTTGAGCATTTGTGCCGGTGCATGAGGATTCGGGTCAAAATGGCTAATAGTGAACGTCGGCCGATTGCTGAAATAGGCGATCCCGGCTCCGAGCCCGCCGCCGTAAGCTTTGTTGACACTTGTAAAACAATCTCCAAAAATCATTATGTCGCTCCAGACCGAATCCTTGAATGGTCTGCCGCTTGAGTCCATGATAATTCTACATGCCCTCGGGTATAAGGATGAATCACCAAGTCGCATAGCCGTGTACCCCGGTTCGTATACAACCGTATCTTTAAAGGAATATCGGGCTTTTGCCGTACTCACTCCTAATCGTGCATTGACCGAATCAGCAATTACCCTTGCGGCAATCATGCTTCCCCGGTCGTTCCAATGGTGATCTTCTTTATTGAAAACGGCGTCCTTCTTCTGTGCAGCCTGGAAGAGACCTGCCAGATCGATGACGTCAACGTTGCTCTTTCGGAGCATTGCAATCATTCGCATTCTCTGACGGCCGACATTATAAGCCCTGAATGGCGAGTAAGTCTGCAGTATCGCTTCCTTATCGGGTACCGGAACTACTATAAGCTTAATGCCTCTTCTGCCGAGAGTATCGCTCAGCGCTTGAATCGTTCTTAAATTGTTTTGCGTGTTTCTCCAAGGCATGACAAGGGACCTCAAAGCCGGTTTGGTATAGAGAAATCCGCCGCTTCCGGGAAAACCGTAAACATCAGGGCCCATCGTCAAATATTTGCCGAGGGCAAACGCATTATAAAGTACGGATTTCGACGTAACCAAGATGCCATAAGTAACCGTCAAAGCTGCACCGATTATCACTGCAATGAAAACAATTTTGAAAATAGATATGCTGAGGAATGATTTACGCATAGGTTGTGGATAGCCCCCGGACTATTCAAGAAGCAGACACAAAGGCACATAAGCCCGACATGTATACAAAAAAGCAAGCTCACAACTCGTAATGAACAGAGACTTGAAAAAAGCCTGAACGAGGGTGGCTGCCAAGGAAGAAAATACTCAACCGGAGCTTGCATTTCCCAACATCAGAGAAACACGGGTATCGGCGGTTGTTGGAGGCTGCATAGCTATCCAGCCATTTTAAATTCAATGTGTTGGGCGGACCGCCGGTTCAATAACTTGCCTGAGGAGAAAAGTTGAATACTGCTGTCAGTGTTATTTTACCTACGTATAATAGGGCGCATATAGTAAAGAGAGCCATAGGCAGCGTTTTGTCTCAGACGGTGAGCAGTTTTGAACTGCTTATTTGCGATGACGGCTCCACTGACGACACTGCATCAATGGTCGCAACGCTTGCAGCGGGCGATTCCCGGATTCGCTTTTTGCCAGGCGGCCATACCGGCCTTCCCGCTTGTCCGCGGAACCGGGGGCTTGCAGCCGCCCGGGGTACCTGGCTGGCCTTTATCGACAGCGACGACTGCTGGCACAGCCGGAAACTGGAACTGCAACTTACCCGTCTCGGGGAAACCGGTCACCGGGCCTGCTGCACCAATGCCTGGTGTAAACTCGCCGCGGGTGCTACCGGGGAGCGCTACCAGAAATTGACGCCGGATGAAATACGTTTTCCGGATCTCTGCGCAGTCAACACCATCATTACCAGTTCGATACTCTTTCACCGAACTCTTCTGCCGACGGTTAACGGGTTTCCGGAGCTCGAAGCTTTGCGGGGCTGCGGGGAAGACTATGCGCTCTGGCTCCGGATAGCCTCGCTGACCCCGTTTGCCTATATTGACACTCCGCTGCTCGATTACATAATGGATGCGCCGGACAGCATCCGTCTTGCCCGGAACAGGGGTATTCCATCCTTCCTCATCGCTATTTTCCGGGACTTTGGCGAATGGGCCCGGCAACATAAGGCCGAGGTCGCTAAAAAGGATTACCTGCTTGCACGGTCCTGGTATCGGAAAAACAGGATGGTTGTCCTGAAACAGCATTTGCGGGAAGCAGTCGATGCAATTTCAGGAGGACCTCTGTCCGGCAGGGATAGTAACCGCGGGCTCGGGTCCCGGATCGGAAGGGCGGTTGCCTTTCTTCAAAAGAAGGCAGGCGGCGGTTATGGCGAAAGCTATGCACCGCCCTCAGGTGTCACCATGCCGGCTGAACATGCCCGCGCTGCCCGGGTTGCATTGAAGCAAGCTCGGAGCGGCGCCGATGACGGTCGGGCGGAAAAGGGATTGACCTGCCTTCTATTTTCCCGTGACCGGGCTATGCAGCTCGAAGGGCTTCTCAGGAGCATGGAAAAACAGTGCGATCCGTTTCCCACGGTGAAAATTCTTTTTAAAGCAACGGATCCCCATCACCGACAGTCCTACGACGAGGTGCTCCGGGCGTACCGGCATCTGCCGGTAACGCTTCACGCAGAGGTGGATTTTCGCGAAGACCTGCGTTTACTCGTGCGGTCGATCGCCACGAAGCGGATGTTTTTTCTGGTCGATGACATCATCTTTATCCGCCCGTGCAGCTTCGGCCGGCTCGATCTCCTTGACTGGTCAACAACTGTTTTTTCGATGCGGCTGGGCCGTAACCTGTCGCGCTGCGGCATAAAGGATCGGCTGCAGGATCTTCCGCCGCTCAAGCCGTATGCGGGAGCGCCGGAGATATATCGCTGGGTATGGAAGGAGGGACAGTACGACTGGGGGTATCCGCTTTCGGTCGACGGCAATATTTTTGCGACTGCGGAGATTGAGGCCATGGCCGACACGCTCGACTATCGCAGTCCGAACACCCTCGAACTTTCAATGCAGAAGCTTCGCGGTCAATTTTCCGGAATGCAGGGCGCCTGCTTTGACCTTTCCTGTATCGTCAACATTCCAGCCAACAGAGTCCAGAACGATGTGCAGAATCCGTGCGGAGACAGCAGCACACGGGAAATGCTTGAAAAGTGGCAGCAGGGATACCGTATTGCCGTCGAGCGGATCTATGGTGTTCTTAATGCATCTGTTCATGAAGATATCGTCTTTGAATATGTCAAAAAGCAGGCGGCCGTTCCATTGCTTTCTGCGACCGATGCCGTCCTTCAATGTACCGCAGAGCGAAAAGAGTCCCGGTGAATCCTCCTGAAACATTCAGTCCGAAAACATACTGGGAAGAACGGCTGGCAGGAGCCTATGATTTGCAGGGCGTCGGCTATGCATCGCTCGGACTGCCGTATAACCGATGGCTCTATCGCGTCAGGCGGCGTGTCTTCCAGACAGCGGTCCGGTCGATACTTTCCGCCGATTTTTCCGGCAAGGTCCTTGACGTCGGCTCCGGGACCGGATTTTACATCGACCAGTGGAAGGCGGCAGGATTGAAGGATATAACCGGCTCAGACCTCACGGAAACCGCGGTAGCGAGGCTCAGGGAAAAATATCCCGGGTACCGGTTCAGCCTTCTCGATATCGGTGCCGGGGAGTGCGGGTTCGAGCCGGAATCATTCGATTACATTTCCGCATTCGACGTGTTTTTCCACATTGTCGACACCGGGCGGTATGTGAGCGCCATAGATAATGTCCATGCCCTTTTGAAATCACGGGGCTGGTTTCTCTGGTCCGACAATTTTCTGCAGAATGGGAGAGAACTCATTGCGCAGCACCAGGTAAGCAGATCGCTCGACAGAACGACCGCGATTCTCCGGGAGGCGGGGTTTGAAATTGTCGCGAGAAAACCGATGTTCTGGCTGATGAACGCGCCCATCGATTCAAAAAGCCTTCTTTTGCAGAAGTGGTGGAGGATCCTCGAACGTTTGTTGCGGACTCACCCCGGCCTCGGAAGCCCTGCCGGTGCGCTGCTCTACCCCCTTGAGCTCCTGCTGGTTGGATTACTTCATGAAAGCCCTACCACTGAAATCATGGTGTGCAGGAAATTACTGCAGCAAAGAAAATCCAGCGTATGACGAACTGCAGTGATACAAGGAGACCGGCATGCATATAAAGGAGTCCCTGAAGAGGACCGTCAAAAAAATGCCGGGCTGGCGTCTCCTGCTCTCATTGTGGCTATTTTTTCTCTTGAAGAGAAAGCAGGGAAAGGAGATCGAAAAATGGAAAACCGGAGCGACCGAATTCCCGCCGCACATCATCAAGCAGAAGACGCTGCGCTCGTATGCGAAAAAACATCACCTCTCGATACTCGTCGAAACAGGAACCTGCTATGGCGACATGGTTGCGGCGATGCGGGGGATGTTCGACCGGATCTACACCATCGAACTCAGTACAGCCCTTTACGAGAGGGCTAAATTGCGGTTTAAAGAGCATGAGTCCATCGAAGTAATCAACGGCGACAGCGGGGTAGAGCTTGGAAAACTGCTGCCGAGGATTAACCGGCCTGCCCTTTTCTGGCTCGATGGGCATTACTCCGGCGGCATAACGGTTCGGGGTGAGAAGGATACCCCCATCTTCGAGGAATTGCGCCATATCCTGGGCGGTTCCGACCGGGGGCATGTCATTATCATTGACGATGCACGTCTTTTCGGCAGGGATCCGGGTTATCCGGCACTGGAGGATTTGAAAAAAACAGTCTTTTCGCTGCGGAAAAACAGTGAAATCCACATTGCCGATGACATGATACGGATTACGCCGCAATCATGACCGGAAGGTCCGGCATCCTCAAGCGCTGGAGTTGGAAATGAACTCCGGGCCGAAGGTCCTGTATGTCTATCCGGTCTGGGCAAAGGACGCCTCCTACGTGGCACGGGACGGGGAAATTCTCTCCCGGAATTTCCAGGTAACGAAAATGTCGTACAGCAGCACCGACCGGTGGTTCCCGGCTAAAATCCTCAAACAGATGGCTGCCCATGATGTCTGCTTTGCCTGGTTCGGCGGGCTCCACTCGTTCTATGCGCTTCTCGCAGCAAGGTTGTTCGGCAAAAAAGTGTTTATCGTGGCCGGAGGGTACGATACGATGTACCTGCCTGGAATCAATTACGGATTACGGTGCGAAAGGAAGAGCGGCTGGAGGAGGGCCTATTTCTCCTTCCGCCATGCCGACCGGGTTCTGGCGGTATCGAAGTCGGTAGCCGGTGCGTTGCAGGAGGGATGCGGTTCTGTCCGAAACGTCGCCGTTGTTTACAATGGGGTCGATCCCGACAGGTTCCCTTCAGGGGAAGAGAAGGAGCGTTTCGTTCTGACCGTAGGCCATGTTACGCAGAGGAATCTCACAATCAAGGGATTTCTTCATTTCCTCGATATCGCCCGTCTCCTGCCCGAGGAACGGTTCGTTCTCGTCGGCGGCGGCACCGACGGGGCATTCGAACGGTTGCAGGAAATCGCACCTGCCAACGTCGAGTTTGTCGGGGCGCTGTCAAACGAAAAAACGGGCGAGATCATGCGGCGGGCTGCCGTCTATGTGCAGCTGTCCGCCCAGGAGTCCTTCGGGGTAGCCCTGGCAGAGGCCATGCTGAGCGGCTGTATACCGGTTGTGACCCGGGCAGGCGCTTTGCCCGAGGTGGCTGGTCCCGGAGCGCTCCTCGTTGATTATGGGGACGTACCGGCGACTGCTGCCGCGGTTCGCCGGGCGCTTGATATGGAACCCGACTCCCGGCATCGGGAATGGATCCTCGATCACTTTCGCCTGGAATACCGCGAGCATGCTCTGCTGCAACTGCTCCGGCCGCAGGAAGTTCACGGTAAAGGAAGGATATGCGGGTGACTTTGCCATTTCGAGGGGTGGAACTGCTGCGAAGGCTCGGACTTTTGCCGGCGCTTAATTTCAGCTACAAAAATTTATTCGGATCCGGCAATTTCATCATTCCGCTTGTCGGGGGGATAGGCTATAGGAACCTTTTTCATCACGAATCATGGATGGAAGAGGTGATCGCCAAAGTATCGGCATGCAGTGAAGGCGCGTTTATCGATGTCGGAGCCAACACCGGCCAGACCCTGTTAAAAGTTAAGAAAGTCGCCATTGCCGGCTTGTATCTGGGATTCGAGCCCAACCCGAGCTGCGTCCACTATCTTAGAAAGCTGATACAGGTAAACGGCTTTCGGAATGCGCAGATCATCCCGGCGGGACTTTCCGATGCCTGGGGTATGGTAACCCTTTCAGGCTATGCGGAATCCGAAGACGATACCTCCGCTTCGACAATACCGGGATTCAGGGAGCACCCTGCATGGAGTTTTCCCGCCCCGGTCATGCCCCTTGACGATGTGCCGCAGCTGCGGACTTTGGAGAAGATAGGGATCATCAAAATAGATGCCGAAGGTGCCGAGGAGAAGGTCATTGGCGGAGCTCAACAGGTCATCGGGAAATTCCGCCCTTTTGTACTCTGCGAGATTCTTCCGGTGTACAACGCTCAAAATAAAGAACGGGAACAGCGCCAGGACCGGCTCCTTGAATTGCTCGGAATACTTGACTACAAACTTTATCGGATAATTAAAACAGGGGATTCCGGATTGCACTATTTTAAGCGGATGGAGGCAATCACCATGCACGAGGATTGCAATTTATCCGATTATCTTTTCATTCCCGCGGAGCAGGTCTCCCGGGCGGAAAAGCATCTGAACTTGCGTTAGTTCATACAGCATCGCCTGACGCATCCCACCATGCTCCAGAATTATACCATTCTCTGCGATTCCAACATCCCGTGGGACCGGAACCGTTACAGCAAGCACCATATCATGTCGAGGCTGGCGCGGGGGAACCGGGTGTTTTTCGTCAACCCGCGGGTCGATATCGCCGATTACGTTACCGGTAAAAAGCGGAAGTTCGGAGAGCTGTTTCACCGCAAGTATAGACCGGAAGGGGAGGATCTTATTGCTTATACGCCCCTGGCGCCGCCTTTCCGGTCGCGACTGGACCTTGCCTGCGCAATCGATCCGCTATTCTTGTCGGCGCAATTGAAGCGGCTGCTGCGCGGAGCCGATAAAAGCCGCCTGATTCTATTCATGGGAAACCCGTGGAACGGCTTTCTGCTTGACTCACTCGGGCCTCATGCCTGTTCCATGTACCACTGCTCCGACAACTTTCCCGCCTTTTTTTCCGGAGGGTTCGCCGACCGGCTCAGGGTACGGGAGGAAGAGCTTATCCGGCGGTCCGATGTGGTCGTTGCAACATCGGAACCTCTCCTCGAAAAATGCCTGAAACTGAATGAGAATTCCCATTTCATCGCCCACGGCGTCGACGAGGCTTTTTTCCGGAAATCCGGAGAAACGTTGCGCAGGCCGGAGGAACTCCGGGATACCGGATTTCCGGTCATCGGATTTATCGGCAGCATCGATTCTCAGCTTGATTTCGAACTGCTTAATCAAACGGTGGGCGGGCTCAAGGATTACCAATTTGTATTTATCGGCATCATTGACAATGACATAAGCGACAAATTCGGAAAATTGCTTCTGCATGAAAACTGCCGGTACCTCGGGAAAAAACCGTGGCAGGAACTTCCGGATTATTTATCGTGCTTCGATGTCGGCATCATTCCCTGGATTCCCGACGAATTTGCCCTGAACCGAAGTCCGCTGAAGCTGATCGAATACCTGGCTGCGGGAAAACCTCCGGTAACGACAAATATACGGGTCGACACGAGGCTTTTGCCCGGCGTGACCGTCGCCTCGGATGCCGATTCGTTTATCAGGGGCATCAGGGATGCCGTTATCGCATGCCGGGACATTGCGCTGGGAGCACGGCTGAGCCGGCTGGTCGACAATTGGGGCTGGGACGCAAAAGTCGAGGAGTACAGTGCATGCCTCGAAAGATCGCTGCGGATAAAAGCCGGGGCTTCGAAGGGAGCCGGTATTGCCTGACAGGCGGAATGCTTTGCGGCAATGCGGCATCCTTACGGAAGGATGCCTTATTTAAGGGCACCTCTAAAAATTCCGTTCATGGTTCGACAGGCTCACCACGAACGGTATTTTTCTTCAATTTTATAGGATGACCGTTCGTCCTGAGCTTGTCGAAGGACGAATAAAACAATTTTTAGAGGTCCCCTTATTTAAAACATACCGGCACGATATCTTCGTGTTTATCGCCGGATACCGCCGGCCTGAGCGGCATGGAGGCTATTTTTTTCGACCGGTCTTCATAAACATGGAGTTGGTGCAGGGGATTGAAATCGCTGCTGCTGTAAAGTTTTACCGTTTTAAAGTGTGCCTTGTATTTTTCGTAATAATCTTTACCGGTGCTGCGTACATGATCGAATTCGTGCGGATTGGGTTTTGAATATTCGATCGTTTTTTCCCCGATTATGGGAACCGGAAGTATCGCAATACCCTTAGGCTTTAACACTCTTTTTATTTCGGCAAGTGCCTTGCAATCGTCCTGTACGTGCTCGAGTACATGCGAGGCATAAAGAAAATCAAATGAGTTATCGCCGAAGGACATGTGCGTCAAATCTTCCTTCCTGTCGACATCTTCGGCCAAAAGATCGGCGGTTACATAGATCCCGAATTTTTCCCTGAATATCCTCCTGAAGAAAAATTCAGGGGCAAAATGGAGCATGGACATCGCCCGGGTGTTTAAGCCGGGTATGGTTTCCCCGAGTACCAGATATTGAAGACGGTGCCGTTCCAGAGAGCCGCACCCCGGGCAGCGGGCATTTTTTCGTACCCCTGTTTCGGGTCCGAAACTCTCGAACTTTCCATAATAGTCGCATATTGGGCACTGGAAGCAATTCTTTACGTTGAATATCCTGTGAAACAGTGAAAGCATTGAAGATTTTATAAGCACCCTTTTGAAGTCCATCATTATGTTTCCTATCCTGTTCCGGGGAAGGATGAGTCGCGCCGCAAAAAGCAGCGGAGATTCCGGCGGAGCCCCATCACAAATTTACGATATTGAAGCCGGTTGCGGGGAGGTTCCCTCAATCCGGCAGACCGGTCGGCATGGCAAAACATAACCATCCCCTGCTCTATTCCGAGCTACGGCGCGCCGTATCCGGGGAACCCCGATCGGCTTTCGAACAATGCGAATACTCCTGATAAAAAATATTTTTGCCGACGCTGCTACCGGCGGGGCTGAACTCCTGTGTCACAATATTGCGACGCTACTCACCGACCGCGGGCATGAACTGTTTGTCCTTGCCGGAAGAAGAAGATCGTGCTCGGACCGTTTCAACGTAGCGGCCAGGCTCATGGCGGTTAAGCCGACTGCCGACAGAGCTCAATTGGAAACGCTCCGGAAGAGGATCGCCTGGGCCCTTTGCAGCCTCTGGAATTACCACCTGACCCGCCGCTTCATAAAGAAATTGAAGCCCGATGTCATTTACCTGCACAATATCGAATGGATAACGAGCTCCCCGCTTTCCGCTGCCGCCGAATCGGGCGTTCGGGTGGTAATTCACCTGCACAACCATGCGTATCATGACCTGTGGGAAAGCGTTCGAACCGGTTCCGCCAGGGGCGGCATCAGGAAGCTGTTTCATCTGACGCCCAATTTCGGGAGCGCGCGGCTCATTGCCGTGTCGCAGGCGATTGCAGGGGAATTTATTGACAGAGGGTATTCGCCGGATCGGGTGCATACCATCCATAACGGGTTGCCGAAGGGGGCATTCGGGGCGATCCCTTCCCCGGCAGAACGGAAAAACGTCATTTGTGTCGGGGAGATCGAACCGCACAAGGGAGTCGATATCGCCATTAATACCGTAGGAGATCTCAGGGATCGGGGGGTATCCCTCTTCCTTGACATTATCGGACCTTCAGGCAACAGCGGCTACCGGGCAAGTCTTGACGCAATAATAGCCGCCCGCTCCCTGCAGGGTCAGGTACGGTTTCTCGGGGCGCTGCCGCGAGAAACGGTCTGGGAAAAAATGCGGAGCGCTGAAATGCTGCTGTTCCCTGCCGTCTGGCAGGAGCCCTTCGGGCTGGTGGCGGCCGAGGCGATGGCAGGGGGCGCGTATGTTATAGCTTCGAATCGCGGTGCGCTGCCCGAGGTTCTCGGGCAATGCGGATCGCTTGTCGAGCCGACACCTGCCGCGTGCGCGGAAGCCGTTCTCCGGTATAGTGCCCTGACCTCTGAGGAGAAGGAAACGATGCGGGGCGCGGCGCGCGCCAGGGCTTTAAGCTTGTTCAGCCTCGACAATGCCATTACCCTCATCGAGCAGGAGCTGCTTCGGGAAAACCATGCCTGAGCTTTCCATTATCATCATTAACTGGAACTCAAAGGCACTCCTGGTGAAATGCCTTGGGTCACTTTCGCTTCATGAAATGCGGCTCGATTACGAGGTTCTGGTTATCGACAATAATTCCGCGGATGACTTTGCGGATATCCACGCGGATTTTCCGGAAAGACACCGGTTTGTCAAGTTTCCGGAGAATATCGGGTTCGGGCGGGCCTGCAACGCGGCAGCCGGGATGGCAAACGCGGGAATCCTTCTCTTCCTGGGACCGGATACCGAGATCCTGCACGATGACGACCTGTGCCGCCTCCTGGAGGAGTACTCGCTTAACCCCCGCCTCGGCGCGCTCGGCTGCCAATTTGTGGATGAGGGGGGAGAGCGGCAGTACTCATCGGTACCCTTTCCCTCACCTGCCAATATCCTGAAGTCGTGGTGGCGGGAAAATTCCCGCAATGCCCTGGCTATCTGGTGTCGCCTCTCGGGCCGGAGAAGTAAGCCGCTTCCGCCGCGTCTCGAATACTGCGATGCGGTTCTCGGCCATTGCCTCATGGTGGCAAGAGACAAATTCGAGGCGGTCGGCGGGTTTCCTCCAGATGTATTCCTCTTTTCGGAGGATATCGAGCTGTGCAAAAAACTCGTCCTGGCAGGCTATACCAATGCAAAAGACAATCGCCGGACCATACTCCACCGGCAGCATAAAAGTATCCGGGAAAAATACGGCTGGGATTTCATCTACCTTGTCCAGGAAAGCCTGGTACGGTTCAATGTGAAATATCACGGCAGGCTCTATAGTGCCGTTGCGGCAGTGCTCACGATTTTTGCGGCACTGTGGAATTGTCTTTTCCTGTGGATATTTTCCGGCAGGGGAAACGCCCGGGAAACATTCGTCAGGAACGGGAAGATCCTGCAATATTACCTGTACGAACGGTTCAGGATAAAAAACGCGGGACAATCATGATCCAGGTAAGCGTCATCGTAGCCACCTGTAACAGGATCGACCGGCTGAAACTCTGCATATCGTCGCTCCTCAACCAGACCTACCCGGAGACGAATTACGAAATAATCGTGACCGACGACGGATCGACCGACGGCACGAGGGAATACATGGCGACTCTTGCACAGCACGACCGGGTCAGGTATCTTTGGCACCCGAATGTCGGTACTGCGGGCAACCGGAATATCGGCATCCGGAATGCGACCGGGGAGCTCATCCTGTTTATCGATGACGATGTGGAAGCGACGCGGGACCTTATCGCCCGTCACGCCGGACTGCATGCCCGGCAGCATACCCCGACGCTGGTAGTTCTGGGGTATGCGCCCTTCGCTCCCGCGCTTCGCAGATCCGCCGTTATCCGTTACCGTGAGGCAATCTGGAACAGCCTCTATGACCGTGCCGACACCTGGCCGGAACAGAAGCGCTACCAGCTGGTAATAACGAATAACCTCTCCCTTTCAAGGGCGTTTCTTGTGAGGGCAGGCTGTTTCGATGAGCAGTTTCGCAATGCCACGCACGAAGATACGGAACTCGGGTACCGCCTGATGCAGATCGGGATGACGTTCATGTTCTGCCGGGACGCCGTAGCGTACCATCATTTCCGGATATCGCCGCAGGACAGCTTGATAAAAGAACGCCGGAAGGGGGAGGCGCAGGTACTCTTCGACAGGCGGCACCCGGAACTCGGCACGGAATTTTCGCTCGATATCCTGGCGCCAAAGCGCTCCCGACGACCGCTGGTAAACCTCTGGCGACGGTGCAAATGGGCGCTGTATAACAGGGTAACGACAGGTTTGTTGACTTTCATGAGCCGGCTCGTTCCGCTGCCGCCGCGCCTTAACTACCGGGTGCTGGGCATTATTCACTGGTATTATTACATTCTCGGACTTAAGGACGGTGCCCGGTTGGTCAATGCCGGAACTTCTCCGGAGCCGGGTAGCGCCGGTGCAGGAAGTCGGGTGGATGGAGAAAGTCCACCGGTCGGCAAACCATGAGAATCGGCATCGACATCAGTGCCGTTTCGCATGGCAGGGGCCCCGCGCGTTTTACTACCGAGATTGTCAGGGCGCTGACCGCGTTCGCCAAAAGCGGCGATACCTTTTTCCTGTACAGCCCCTCGGGGTTGACCATGAGCAAACTTGCCGTTCCTGCCGCAGTGCGCGCCGTTCCGCTCGAACGCTTTCGGCCGTGGCTGAACTGGACCCTGCCCCGCGCCGCCGCGCATGATCGCTGCGACGTCATGTTCTTTCCGGCAAACGACTGCTGGCTGTGGCGGGCAATGCCGTCGGTGGTGGCGCTCCTCGATATCGCTCCGCGGACCACCCTCTTCGAGTATCTCCCCGGATGGAAAGACCGGCTGCAGGTGCTGCTCCAGATGGGGAGAGTCGGCCGCGTTGCCGATACCATAGTCACCATTTCCCGTTTCTCAGCCGGGCAGATAGCCGGAGCGGTACCGGGATCGCGTGACAAGATATGCGTGATCTTCTGCGGGATCGGCGAAACGTTCCGGCAGCCGGAACAACCAGCCGGTAACCGCGACGGGGAGGAGCCGTACATCCTGTTCGTCGGCGGATTCGACCGGAGGAAAAATATCGAGCGGCTGCTCCTTGCGTACCGGGAGCTGCGGGGAAGAGGGAGAAGAGAAAACCTTCTCATGATCGGTAAAGGCGGAACCAATTCCCGGTTGTATTACGACCTGCCGGAACTCGTTAATCGCTGCGGGCTTGCGAAGAGCGTTATCGTGCGGCAGGGAGTCGATGATGCGACGCTGGCTGAAAAATATAGGCACGCCTTGCTTTTAGTGCTTCCGAGCATCATCGAAGGATTCGGGCTTCCGGTCATCGAGGCGCAGTCGTGCGGGTGCCCGGTCGCCTGTTCGACGGCGGCCTCGCTTCCCGAGGTCGGGGGGGACGCCGCCTCCTACTTCGATCCGTACGATGTTGCGGCCATGGCGGGCTGCATGGAAAAAATATTGACCGACGAATCGTTCCGGGCCCGCTTGCGCGAGCGGGGATTTGAGAACGTAAAGCGATTTTCCTGGAGCCGTTCCGGTGAAGCGGTGTACGGTTTCCTGGAAGAGGCGGCGATGCATAGTAACCGCCATGCAAAAGGCCCTGCCCCCCGATGACCGTCCAATCCCCCGGCATGATCAAACCGTATGGCATGAGGAGTCGCAGAAAGTCCGTCCCGGTAAACCGGTGGCCGATCGTACTTGCACTGGCATTCCATATGGCCTTCCTTGCAATGCTGCTTGCAAAGTACGAATGGAACTTCACGGCGCTTGTCGGCGTGGGGCAGGATATGCTCCCCCAGATGGTCAACCCGGTCCGGGCGCTCGGGCACGGAACGATAATTTACCGGAACGAAGGAGAGAATGACGGGCAGTTCTATTACCTCCTGGCGCGTCACCCCCTGAACCCGGCAGCGGTGTTTATCCCCGGTCCGAGGCGGGGAGAGATGGCATTCCGCTGCCAGCGGATACTCTACCCGCTCTGTGCGCGTCTCCTTTGTTTCGGCAGGACCGGGATGATTCCGCTTGCCATGATCATCCTGAACCTGCTTGCCCTTGCCGGCGGCATGGTGTTTCTGCAGCGGCTCCTCATTGACCGCGGGGCATCGCAGTGGCTGTCGCTCGTTTTTGCCCTTTCCATGGGAGCCTTGAGCAACGGCCGCTACGATATGACCGGTCTCTGGGAGGTCGGGCTTGTGCTGGGAAGCTTGTGGTACTACGAACAGCGAAGGTGGTTACCGTCGGCAGCCCTGCTGTCGCTGTCGTTTCTCACCCGGGAGACGGCAATCATCGCCCTGGTGCCGCTGCTCATCCATGCAGTCCTGCGCCGGGAAAAAGGCGGCGCCTGGTTTCTGCTGAGTGTGGTCCCGTGGTTTTGCTACAAGGGAGCCCTCAGGATGTTCCAGGGAATCCCGGTATTCGCATCGGGTAATGCCTGGTCAATCGGCAAAACGCCGCCATTTGGCACCCTGGTGGGATTCATTGGAAATCTTCCATGGGCCCATCTCACCGCCGTCGAGTTGCTGCAGACGCTGTTCGCCCTGCTTTTCCTTCTCTTTGCCGTCGCGAGCGGGATTCGCGCCCTGCAGGAGCTGCGAATGCCCTCGCCCGCGTGTCTTCTCCTGCTGTTTCAGGTGGCGCTGATTCCCTTTGCCCCGCAGGATTTTTTCAGCGGTGTTTCCGACATGTCGAGGATCCTCATCGGCATCTTCCCCTTCCTGGTTCTCCTGTACGCAGAGCGTAAGAGTCTTTACGGGGAATTTCTGCTCGCCTGGGGAGTGCTTTTCACCCTGCCGGGCCTGGTACTGTACGCCCTGCAAAAATCGTTTGCCTGCTTCTGCCTGTAGCATGCCGCAGCTGCCGACCGTCACCGTCATTCTCCCTGTCCGTAACGAAGCAGGCCGCATTGCCGGATGCCTTGAATCTATTGTCAATCAGGACCTTGCGGCCGACCGGGTCGAAATACTTGCCGTTGACGGCATGTCCGGGGACGGAACGCGGGAGATCCTCAGGGGAATGCACGCTGCCCATGCGAATATTCACCTTATCGATAACCCCCGGAAAAGCGTTACTGCAGCCTTGAATATCGGTATTAAAGCCGCGCACGGGGACTTTATCATCCGGTGCGATGCCCATGCCGCTTATGCGCCCGACTATCTCTCCAGCTGCCTTGCCGTTGCAAAGGCAACCGGGGCCGGGAACGTGGGAGGCCATGCACGGTCGCTTCCCGGCAGCTCCACCCTCATGGCAAGGGCCATCATGCTTGCGCATGCGAGTTTTTTCGGGCTCGGCGGGGCGCGATTCCGGAGCGGAGAGTACGAGGGGTACGTCGATACGGTGTGGCCGGGGTGCTATCGGAAAGAGCTGTTTGCCGAGGTGGGCGGCTATAATGAGCTGCTCCCCCGGTCCGAGGATATCGAGCTCAACGCGCGTCTCAGGAAGGCCGGCCATACGTGCTATCTGTCAAAACGGATCAGGGCATGGTACTACTGCCGGCCCGATCTTGCCTCCCTCTTCCGGCAACGATTTTTGGACGGCATCGGGATTATCCGGACGCTTCCGGTCAATGCCGGCGCCGTCGGCATGCGCCACCTGATCCCGCTTATTTTTGTAGCCTCACTCCTCGTGAGCGGCACTCTTGCCGCCCTGCCGGTTTTTCATGCCCTGCTGTTTGCAGAAACGGGAGCCTATGCTGCGGCGCTTATATTTTTTTCGGTAGCGATGTATTGCGAAGAGCGAAAGCCGGACGATCCGATTGCAGGAGACGAACAGCAGCGGCAACGTTCTCCGGCAGCAGCGCTGCTTCTGCCCCCGGTATTTATAACCCTCCATGTTGCCTATGGACTCGGGTCCCTGTGGGGCATCGCAACGCTGCCGTTTTTCATGAGAAGGCTTGCACCGTGACCGAGTGCTCCGCCATGGTCAAACGGCTGTTCGACGCCGCGGCGGCCCTAATTGGCTGCATCCTGCTCCTGGTGCCGTTCCTCCTGCTCTGCGGAATACTCCGCCTTGTGTCGCATGGGCCCCTCTTCTTCGCGCAGCAGCGCGTCGGGCAATTCGCAAAGCCGTTTACCTGTATCAAATTCCGCACCATGCGGACCGGTGCGGATCGCGACGGAGCCATTACGACCGCTGTGGACGGGCGCATCACCGCGTCCGGCAGGATCCTGCGCCGCTTGAAAATCGACGAGCTCCCGCAGCTCTGGAACGTTCTCATCGGCACCATGTCGCTGGTCGGGCCGCGTCCCGATGTTCCTGGCTATGCGGACCGCCTCACCGGCGAGGCGAAGCGGATTCTTTGCCTGCGGCCCGGAATCACCGGACCCGCGACCGTCTATTTCCGTTACGAGGAACAGCTGCTTGCCGCGGTGGCCGACCCGGTGCGGTTTAATGATGAAGTCATCTGGCCGATGAAGGTCGCCATGAACCTGCACTACCTGGAATCGTGGAGCCTGGCGGGAGATATCGGCTTACTCTCGATAACGGTGATGCCATGGCTCAACCGTTTCCTGAAACTTGTCCCCGAGCCTCCCCTCGATCCTGAGTCGCTGCAGGCACGGTAAACCATTAACCCTATTCGGAGCCTATGAACCGCCTGTATCTTTTGCCGCCGCACCTGTCCGGGATGGAACTTGAACTTGTCAAAGAGGCTTTTTCCACCAACTGGATCGCGCCGCTCGGGCCCATGGTCGATGCCTTTGAGGCGGAAATCTGCGCCTTTACCGGGGCGAGGCATGCCGTCGCCGTTTCCTCGGGCACGGCGGCCCTCCACCTGTCGCTCATGCTCCTCGGTGTTTCGCGGGGCGATGAGGTAATCTGCCCGTCGTTTACCTTTGCAGGCAGCGCATTCCCGATCCGCTACCTCGATGCCGTGCCGGTGTTCGTGGACAGCGAAGCCTCTTCGTGGAACATGGATCCCGCGCTTCTTGACGAGGCGATACACGATCGCATCGGCCGCGGTGCCCTGCCGAAGGCAATCATTGTCGTGCACCTCTACGGGCAATGCGCGAACCTCGACGCCATCATGGAGATCGGCGCCCGGTACGGCATTCCCATCGTCGAAGACGCGGCCGAGTCGCTTGGCGCACGGCACCGGGGCAGGCAATCGGGTTCTCTGGCGCCGCTCGGCGTTCTGTCGTTCAACGGCAATAAAATCATCACCACCTCGGGCGGCGGCATGCTCCTCTGTCATTCCGGGGAAACGGCGGATCGCGGGAAATTCCTGGCAACGCAGGCGCGGGAACCCGTGCCCTGGTATGAGCACCGGGCGATCGGGTTCAACTACCGGATGAGCAATCTCCTTGCCGCCGTCGGACGCGGCCAGCTCAAAAGCATTGAAGAACGCGTGGAACGGCGGAGGGCGATATTTAACCGGTACGAGCAGCTCCTTGCCCCGGTTCCGGGCCTGAGCTTCACGGCCGACCCTCCCTGGAGCCGGTCGAACCGCTGGCTCACCTGCATCAGGATCGCGCCGCATTCGGGCGTTACCCCGGAGGAGATTCGTCTCGCGCTCGAAAGTGAAAATATCGAGAGCAGACCCCTCTGGAAACCGATGCACCTGCAACCGATATTCGAGGTGTGCCCCTCCTACATAAACGGTACCTCTGAAATGCTCTTCCGGGAGGGGCTATGCCTGCCGTCGGGCAGTTCGCTCACCGATGCCGATCTCGAACGGGTCGTTGACATCATCACCCATACCATGACGAACCGGAAGAAACACGCGTAGGGGGATGCCGGAGGTTATTTTATCCCTATGGGTTCATTGCCGGAACTTAGTCCCTTTCCTTTGCCGGCGCGCTATCCGACGCGCCTCCGCGTCCTGAGGCGGGTTTGCCATCCCGATCGCGCCGTTTCAACGTCGGCCATAGAGGTGTTACGCATGTATCAGTTCAGGAGTACCGATGCCGATTCTCATAACTAACGCTCTCTTGAAATACCGATTGCTGTTCATTATTTCGCTGCACGCGGCATTTGCGGCCGTATCGCTCTTGCTCTCTTTTTTCCTGCGGTTTGATTTTACGCTGGGAGGAGCCTTCTACCCATGGCATACCTACCCCACCTTGTTTTTCCACTCCCTGCCGATCAATGTCATCATATTCCTGGTCATTTCCGGTTTTTTAAACCTTTATCAGGGCATCTGGCGATACGTTTCGGTGGACGACCTCAAGGATATAGTCAAGGTATCGGCCCTCTCGTCGCTCATTTTCATGGTGGTCATTGTATTCAGCGGAAAATTTACCGGGTATCCCCGCTCGATCTACCTTCTCAATTTTACCCTCTTCATTCTGTGCAACGGCGGTACCCGCTTCACCATCCGTATCTTCCGCGAAGCATTCATTCCCATGAGCGACATGGCGCGTAATGTGATCATCGTCGGCGCAGGATCCGCGGGTAATGAAATCGCCAAGAGCCTTAAAACCGGGAAGAACAAGAATTACATTCCCATAGGCTTCATCGACCGCGACCGGAATCTTATCGGCAAGCGGATCCAGGGAATAAAAGTCCTGGGGGATTTGAGCTCGATACGGCACCAGATCAAGAAGCATCGCGTAAATGAGATATTCATCGCCATTCCCGAGGCGACCAACAAGGTGGTACGGGGGGTCATGGACGCTGCAAAGATTCCCGATTGGGAGGTCAAGTTCAAGATCGTTCCTTCAATGCTCGATATCATGAGCGGGCGCCATACGGTCAACAAGATCCGGGATGTATCCATCGAAGACCTCCTCTCCCGGCCGAACATCAGGCTCGACGACACGCACATCCGGCGGCAGCTTGCCGGCAGGACGGTGCTCATAACCGGCGCGGGGGGGTCGATCGGCTCGGAGCTCTGCTTCCAGGTGGCCGCCTACCGGCCGGCCCGCATGCTGCTGCTCGATGCGAGCGAGCAGAGTGCCTACCTGATCGATTCCGAACTCAAGCGGCGGTACTGCGACATCAGTATCCATACGGTTGTCGGCAGCATTCTTGACAACGGATTCATGGAGCCCCTGTTCCGGCGCTACCCACCCGATTTCATCTACCACGCCGCTGCGTACAAGCACGTCCACCTCATGGAGTGGAACCCGATCGCCTGCCTGAAAAACAACGTTCTCGGCACGTCGATGCTCGCGTCGCTTGCCGAACGCCACGGGGTCAGCCAGTTCGTCATGATCTCGACGGACAAGGCGGTAAATCCGCGCGGCACCATGGGAATTTCGAAGCGCCTTGCCGAGCGGATCATCCTCGAACGGCATCCGTCGAAAACGCTGTTCAACGTCGTCCGGTTCGGCAATGTGCTCGGCTCCAGCGGGAGCGTGATCCCGCTGTTCCAGCGTCAGATCCGTGAAGGCGGGCCGGTCACGGTGACGGATCCGGACGCGCGGCGCTTTTTCATGTCCATCCCCGAAGCCGTGCAGCTCGTGCTGCAGGCATCGACCTTGAACGAATCGCGGGCAATTTTCATGCTGGAGATGGGCGACCCGATAAAGATCATCGATCTCGCGCGGAACCTCATCGAGCTCTCCGGGCTCAAGGTCGGAGAGGATGTCGAAATCAAGATTACGGGCATGCGACCGGGCGAAAAGATCGAGGAGGTACTTCTTTCCGAAATGGAAAATGTCGTCAAAACCCCCTTCGACAAGATCCGCGTCCAGAAAAACCTGAATCTCGATCCGGACCGCATTGAGCGCTTTGTCCACGAACTCAAGAGCAACGTCGATCTCGGCTCGATCCGCGTCATTTACGACAGCTTCCGGGAACTGGTTCCTGAGATGACGGGGCCGACATTTGAAGAGTTGACCGGGAATATGTTTTCCTGATTATAAGTACAAATTGCAGAAGATCGAAGATTCCTGCCTTTGGCACACCCCTTCTATCGGAGGTGCGGGGCGATGCCTGCCTCGCTAAAGCTCAGCAGGCGCTCCCGCACCCCCGCAACGCTCCCATTAGGTAGAAAACATATAGAAAAGATAGCATAGAAATTGCCTCCGTAGGGGCGACTCGCGGTCGCCCTTTAGCCTGACCTTGAATTAAAATCTTTCTCCATCCTTCCGCCTTCATCTCTCATTTTTTTCCATCATTGCCTTGCCCTGTTTTTTCTACCTTATGGGAGCGTTGCGGGGGTACGCGCGCGTTTGCCAGAGGCAAACATCGCCGCGTACCTCCGCTGGAAAGGGTGAGTCGGAGACGCGGCTTTGCGCGGCTCCGACCAGGGGNNCCGCGTAGCGAGGTTTCCCCACCTGGGCAGTAACAAATAATCAGAGTCATCAGAACGCTCTAAGGTCTCCTTATTTTATATTCTACTACACTTATGGAAAAACAATACAATCCCTCGCTTGTCGAGGATCGCTGGTATGCCGTCTGGCGCGAACAGGGCTACTTCCATGCGGATGAAGCCTCGCCGAAGCCGAAATTCTCCATCGTCATCCCGCCGCCGAACGTTACCGGCGTGCTGCACATGGGCCATGCGCTCAACAACACGCTGCAGGATATCCTCATCCGCTATAAGCGCATGGCGGGGTTCGAGGCGCTCTGGATGCCGGGAACCGACCATGCAGGCATTGCCACGCAGAATGTCGTCGAGCGCAAACTTGCCAAAGAGAAAAAAACGCGCTACGACCTCGGGCGGGAGGCGTTCATCGGGGAGGTCTGGAAGTGGAAGGAAACCCACCATGCCGTCATCACGGGCCAGCTCAAGAAGCTCGGTTCCTCGTGCGACTGGGACCGCGAACGGTTCACCATGGACGAGGGGCTTTCGTGCGCCGTCCGTCGGGTTTTCGTGCAGCTCTACCGTGAGGACCTGATTTACAAGGGCAAGTACATCATCAACTGGTGCCCGCGCTGCCGCACCGCGCTCTCCGATGAGGAGGCCGAGCACCGCGAAATCGACGGCAAACTCTACCATTTCCGCTACCCCTTTGCCGACGGAACGGGCTATGTTACCGTTGCAACCACGCGGCCGGAAACCATGCTCGGCGATACTGCAGTTGCCGTGAACCCGAAGGACGAGCGGTACCTGAACGTCCACGGCGCAAAACTCGTGCTTCCCCTTGTCGACCGGGAAATTCCCATCATCACCGACGACTTCGTGGACCGGGAGTTCGGCACCGGGGCGGTCAAGGTCACGCCGGCCCACGACCCCAACGACTTCCAGATGAGCCTGCGCCATGCCATGGAACCCATCGTGGTCATGGACGAGGGCGGACTCATGACCGGGAGCGTCCCGGAAAAATACCGCGGCATCGATCGCTTTACCGCGCGCACCATGGTCGTGGAGGATCTCACGGCGCTTGGCCTGGTCGAAAAAATCGAACCGCACCGGCACGCGGTCGGGCACTGCTACCGCTGCCATACGGTCGTCGAGCCCTACTACAGCGACCAGTGGTTTGTCCGCATGAAGCCGCTTTCCGAAGGCGCGCTCCAGGCGGCGCTTGACGATCGCCTGCACTTCTACCCGTCCCGCTGGAAGAGGACCTACGTCGAATGGATGGAAAATATCCGCGACTGGTGCATTTCCCGGCAGATCTGGTGGGGCCACCGGATCCCGGTATGGTACTGCGCCTGCGGCGAAACAATCGTTGCCGAGGAAACGCCGGACTGCTGCCCGCGCTGCAAGGGCACCGCGCTCCGGCAGGACGACGATGTGCTTGACACGTGGTTTTCCTCCTGGCTCTGGCCGTTTTCCACCATGGGATGGCCCGAAGAGACCCCGGTCCTGCAGAAATTTTATCCCACCGATTCGCTCATGACCGCGCCCGAGATCATCTTCTTCTGGGTTGCGCGCATGATCATGGCCGGTTTGCACTTTACCGGAGAACTTCCCTTTACCGATATCCTGCTCCATGGCACCGTGCGCGACAAGTCGGGCCGGAAGATGAGCAAGTCGCTCGGCAATGCGCTCGATCCCATGGAGATCATCCCGGTCTATGGGGCCGACGCGGTGCGATTCTCCATTATCATGATTACGGCGCAGGGCGCGGATGTGTTCCTCGGCAAAGACACCTTCGACATCGGCCGCAACTTCGCCAACAAGCTCTGGAATGCCTCCCGATTTCTTCTCTCCACCATCGAGGGCCGCATCGCCACTTCCGGCCTGCCGCCGGTTGAACGCCGCAAGGCCGAGGACCGCTGGATCCTCAGCCGTTTACAGGGAGTTATAGATTCCATGACCGCCGCCATAACCGGCTACCGGGCCAACGAGGCGGCGCATACTATCTACGACTTTACCTGGCACGAGTTCTGCGACTGGTTCGTGGAGGCCAAGAAGGCCGATATTTACCAGTCCGGGGATGAGCAGCGGAAAAACGACGCCTGGGCGACCGCAGTGTATGTGCTCGGCTCCATCCTCAAGCTGCTGCATCCGATCATGCCCTTCATCACCGAGGAGATCTGGTCGCACCTGCGCGAAAAGGCCGACTTCGGAGCAATTATCGACGCTCCTTCGGTCATGATCGCGCGCTACCCGACGCCCGACCCGAGCCTGACAGATGCGTCGAGCGAACACCATTTCGGCCTGGTTATCGAACTCGTTACCGCGCTGCGGACCATCCGGTCCGAGAACAACGTGCCTCCCGACAAGATCGGCCGCGCCATCGTCATTCCGGGAACCGTTGACGAAGCCGGGTTCCTGCGCACGCAGACGCCGCTTATCAACCAGTTCGCACGGCTCTCGGAAACCATCATCGACCCTGCCGCAAAGCGGCCATCCTTCGCCGGGTCGGCGGTGGCGGCAGGCATGCAGGTGTTCCTCCTGCTCGAAGGGCTCATCGACCGGAAGGTCGAGCTGGAGCGGGTAACCCGGGAGATCGCCAGGGTGAGCGGGCTCATCGAGAGTACCAGGAAAAGGCTCGAAAGCGACGCCTTCGCCTCCCGCGCTCCGGCAGAAATTGTGGCTAAGGAGAAGGAAAAACTGGAGGGGTTGCTGGCGAACCGGGAGAAATTGGGGAAGAGTCTGGCAGCACTGGAGGAGTTACCTGCAGGGCAAGTATAGGTTTGAGGCGTTGTTGCTGCTCTGGTGGGGGAACCGCTGAGGCGGTTCCCCCTGGCCTAAAGCCGCGAAAGGCACGCGTCTTTAGGCACACCCCCTCCTGCGGAAGTGGACAAGCGATGCCTGCCTCGCTTTGCTCAGCAGGCGCTTGCCCACTCCCGCAACGCTCTCTTTTTTGGTGGCAAAAACATTCAGTTATAGGTGATGTACTATAGTCGCGGAAACGCCCCTTATTCTTTAATATAATGCTTTTTAAGAAGTTACAAACTTACCTCGCCTATGGGCGATTATTAAAAGAGATGGCGTTGAGACTTGATGCCACCAACTTTGGGACGACGTCTAATATTCTCCTTGGATTTACCACGCCCGACGGCGCTCCGAATAATCGAATGACGTGTCGGGCGTAGCGCGTCAGAGTTGCGCGAGGCCGCCGTCGACGGCGACCTCGCTG